>NZ_JBDFXP010000042.1:0-45835 GCF_040911965.1 Phocaeicola sp. RTP21359st1_B8_RTP21360_211022 | reverse complement strand
GAGAAAACAACAAAAGGAAGTATGAATCTGAAAAGACTAAAAGCGGGATGGGATGAAAACTATTTGTCACAACTTTTACGGGACAATAATTTTTAATGCGTCTGCCCTGCAAGAGGAATTAGGGTATTCATCAGGCTGGCAAAGGATACTTGTACAGCTTGTTGTTGCTTGTAGTTTGCGATTGGTGGATATGGGGTCTGTCTGTTCCTGTCGGATATGTTTTGAAGTAAGGAAAGAGCTTGGGAAATATTTTTCCATCGGCTGAAAGGACTGATAGCAGACTGAAAGGACTACTGTCAGCCTTATGCATTGTGTAATAGTGAGTTATGCCGGCTGAATGGACTGAAGAAAGGTTCGTGAAATAGGTATATGTAAGAGTGTTTTGTAGGAAAAGTGTATTTGTTCATACCATTGTATCCGCAAAGTTTGCATTCGGCGGAAACTGGGTCTGTACTTGGTGGAAAAGAGAACCGGAAATTATTTTCAGTTCTCTTCCTTATTCTTATCCTGTTTCAAATGTTGTTCCATGTATATGCTGGGAGGCATTCCGTACAGATCCTTGAAAGCGGTCGAGAAATTGTTGGGATTGGTGAATCCGGTCAAGTCCGCCACTTCGGCTATGGTGTACCGTTTCTTCGACAATAGTTCTGCCGCTTGTTTCAGTCGGATGTTCCGGATAAAATCCCGTGTGGTCTGGTTGGTCAGTTCTTTCAGTTTACGGTGCAAGTGCACGCGGCTGATGCCTACCTCGGTGGTAATCATCTCCACGGTAAGGTTCGGGTTGCTCAGGTTTTCGTTGATGACCCGCATGATTCGTTCCATCAGTTTGTCATCGGGGGACTGTACTTCTATTGGTTGTACCTTATCCCCTTGGGTCTGTTGTCCGGTATAGGTATTGCGTAGCCGTTCACGACTGCGGATCAGGTTGGCGGCCGTTTTCCTCAATATCTCCATATGGAAAGGTTTGGTCATGTAGGCGTCGGCTCCTGTTTCCAGACCTTCCAGATTGTCTTCCTCCCGTGTCTTGGCGGTGAGCAGTATTACCGGGATGTGGTTCAGGTTCACATTTTGCTTTATTTTGCGGCATAAGGTAAGTCCGTCCATTTCGGGCATCATGACATCACTTATTACCAGGTCCGGGGTTTTATTGAAGATGCTTTCCAGTGCCTCCTTGCCGTTGCAGCTTTCCAGGGTATGGTAATCGCTTGCCAGTTCACGGCAGATATAGCGGCGTATATCTTCATCGTCTTCTACCACCAGTACTTTGTATTTCGTTTTGGTTCGTGTTTTTCCGTTTTCTTCTTCCTCGGTTTCATAAGGAACAGGAAGGACCGGAGCCGGAGTGTGGAAGAGAGGAGCTTTGTCGGCTTCCATTTCTTCTTTGCGCAGATGGGCGCATCCCAGAGGCATACGGATGATAAAGCTGCATCCCGGTTGTCCGTCCGGATTATTTTCTACACGGATGTCTCCGTGATGAAGTTCCACCAGTGAGCGGGTGAGGTGCAGCCCGATACCGGTACCTATGTTTGAGTTGTTTTGGCTATTCCGTATCTGGTAAAAGCGTTCGAATATGTGTTCTGTTTCTTTGGGGGCGATTCCTATTCCGCTGTCGGTCACGGTGATTTCGGCATACTGTTGTAATGGTTTCGGCAGGGTGGAGTCCTTACCGGTGCGTAGCCGTATGTCCACACTGCCTCCTTCGGGGGTGAATTTGAAGGCATTGGACAGGATGTTCAGGATAATTTTGTCGAAGTTCACCGGGTCCACCCACAACTTTAAGTGGTCGGCGCCCTCGTGGTGGAACTGCAAAGTAATTTGTTTTTTGTTCGCTTGTTCTGTAAAGGTTTCACACAAATCATTAATGAATCCGGTCATTTCGGTTTCACGGAAAACGAGTGACATCTGCCCTTTGTCTATCTTGCGTATATCCATCAATTGGTTTACAAGCCGAAGGATTCTTTCGGAATTGCGCCAGATGATGCGGTAGTTCTTTTGCCGTTCGTGGTCTGTATCGTTTGTCATCAGTTTTTGCAAAGGACTGATGATGAGCGACATCGGAGTACGTATCTCGTGGGAGATGTTGATGAAAAACTGTAGCTTGGCTTCGTTTATCTGTTCAGCATGGATATGTTGCATCATTTCCTGTCTTATGCGGTAACGGTGTCTCACTTGCAGGATGATGCCATAGACGGCTGTTACTGCCAATAAGGCATAGATCAGCATGGCCCAGCCCGATGCCCACCATGCCGGTGCGATGTGAATGGTGATTTCATCGGTGTCGGATTCCAGCAGATAATCTTCGGCTTTGATCCGGAAATGATAATCGCCGGGGGGAAGGTCGCTGAATGACACTCGGTTGACTCCTTTGGGAAGCTTGACCCAAGGGGTGTTGTTTATGGTATATAGATACGTGATACGTTCGGAATTATTTAGTTCGCGGGTAGAGAACTCGATGCTGAAAGCGTTGTCGTTATGTGACAAGTGGAAATCCCGGGCCTCAAAGACGGAGGTGTTTATGATTTCTTTTCCGCCCGACAACATTCCTTTCCTTATGGGCTGGTCGTGCAGATAGAAGTCGATGATGCGTACGTTCCATTTTTTTGCGGGATTCGTAATCTCTTGAGGATTGAAATAGGTAATTCCATTTGTACCTCCAAACCAGAGTATGCCGTTGTGGTCGGCAAAAGAGGCGTTTTTGCTGAATTCATTTCCTTGCAGACCGTCGTCTGCATAGAAATTGCTGAACGTGTGGGTATTCAGATTAAAACGTGACATTCCGGCATTGGTGCTTATCCATAAGTTGTCCTGCCCGTCTCCTTTGATAGCATATACGGCGTTACTGGATAGTCCGTGGGCGGTGGTGTAGGTCTTTAGTTGCTGGGTTTGGGGATTCCATTCTGCCAGTCCTTCGGAATTGCCTATCCAGATGTTGCCTTGGGGGTCTTCATAAAGGGAGTGGATGATGTGTCTGGATAGGATTTCTTCAGTCTTGAAGTCGTCGGTGCTCAGGTCTATACATCTTATTCCGTCATACGTTCCTACATAAAGGTGGTTGTCACCGGCGTACAAAAGACAGCTTATCCATTTATATTTTTTGGTGGCAGCATTGAATTTAGGGTCATATACAGACTGTCCTGTCTTCAAGTCATAATAGAAAAGTCCGGCTCCCATGGTGGCTATCCAGAGTCGTTTGTCCTGGTCTTCAACCAGATCATACACGCGTTGGATACGGTTTCCATTCTTGTCTGTCAGATTCTGCAGATAGCTGCACTGTCCTGTTTTCTTATCCAGTCTGCCTAGTCCGTTGGTATAGGATCCGAACCACAGATTATGTTCAGAGTCTTCATACAGGCCGAAAACGGTGGAAGGAACCGAAGAGGGGCTGTCATGTGGGGCATAATGGACTTTTTGCTTCAGTTCTGTGGTGATGCCGTATATGCCGTCGTTGTCAGTACCTATCCATAATATGCCTTCGTGGTCGCGGCAGAGTGAGGTGATACAGTTGGAGCCGATGATATTCTTGTTTATTGATTTGTAGCCTATGTACTTGAAACTGTTGGGCTGTGCGGGAATCATCATAACCCCTTTCTGGTAAATGGCTATCCATAGGTTTCCTGCATTGTCTTTCAGGACGGAGTGTACTTTGGAGGTACCGGAGTCGAGGTAATTATTATCAAAAGGGTAATCCGTGATGAGCTGTTTGGGGATGTTGAAAATCTTGGTGCCTTTCCCGTCCGTGCCCAGGCAAAGCTCGTTTTGGCTTATCTGGCAGATGGATTTGATAGGCAGGTTTTGTTTTCCTTTATAAAGGATAGGAATGAACTCTTCTGCTGGTTGGTTATATTTCAGCAATCCTTTGCCTATGGTTGCCAGGTAGATGTCTCCGTAGTTGTCTTCATAGAGGTCCACAATGGTCATTCCCTTCTCTTGTTTCAGAAAGTGCTTGCTTTTATTGTCCACAGAGAGGCGGTAGATACCATTCTCACCCTGTGTTACCCAAAGATTGTGTTGTCTGTCCTCTATCATGTAGTCTGTCATTTGGGTGGGGATAGGTAAGTCCAGTTTGTGTGCAGTCAGTTTCCCCTGTGTGATGGTTATGGTACACAAGTTGTTTCCCGATACCCATATTTCTCCGTTCCTACGTTCCAGAATGGACATGATATTGCTGTCAAAAGTCTTTCCGTCTTCCCATTGCGCTCGCGCGCTGAAGCTGTCGGTTTCCGGATCGTATAGCTGTATACCGTTATAGGTTCCTACGAACAACCGTCCTTTGCTGTCCTCGTACAGCACTCGTACGTAGTTATGGCAGAGGGAGTACTCGTTTTCCGGGTCATGCTTGTAGGTGATGAACTTGGCTCCGTCATAGCGGTTCAGTCCGTCTTCGGTGGCAATCCATATCATGCCGTTCCGGTCCTGATATATTTTGTTGATCAGACTGCTGGAAAGTTCCCTGTCTGTTGTGAAGAATTTGTACGATTGTCCGTGGCACAACAAAGACAGAAAAAGAAATAGTATAAGAATCGTATGTTTCATCATAATATAAATATCCCAGTAAATTCAGGTGCACAAAAATAATTCAAAAAAGAATATATAGCCTAATAAATAAGGAAGTAATTTCGGTACTTTGTGCCATATCGGGCAGGTTTGTAACATGGAAAAAGGACTATGTAACATGGTTACACTCCGATATAAGGCGAATGTCCTTACCTTTGCTCTTGTTGAGCAGTGAAGAACGGAACGTAAAAACAGCCTTGTGAATTTAATACCATGAATATGAAACTTGAATGTGATTTATCCGGTATCCGGAAATGTATGATGAGTGGCTTGTCCCTGTTGCTTGCCGGAGTGTTGCAGGCGCAGAATCCGATTGTGCAGACTTGCTATACTTCTGATCCGGCACCTATGGTGCACGATGGCACCTTGTATGTTTACACGGGACACGATGAGGACCATGCCGATTTTTTCTGGATGCAAGAGTGGCGCGTCTATTCTACTAAAGATATGGTGAACTGGACCGATCACGGTTCTCCGCTTGCCATCGAGTCTTTCGACTGGGCGGACGATCGTGCCTGGGCATCGCAATGTATCGAACGCAACGGGAAATTCTATTGGTATGTGTGTCTGCATTCCAAGTTGACAAACACGATGGCTATCGGTGTGGCGGTGGGTGATTCGCCTACCGGCCCTTTTAAGGATGCTATCGGCAGACCGCTTTACGAAGGTAGCTGGGATTTTATTGATCCCACGGTTTTTGTGGACGATGACGGGCAGGCTTATCTATATTGGGGAAATCCGAATGTTTACTATGCCAAGCTGAATGCCGATATGGTTTCGCTGGATGGTGAGGTGTCCAAGGTGGAGCAGACTATAGAGAGTTTTGGTTCTCCGGGGCCGGACAAACGGGAGAAAGGAAAGAAATACAAGGACATCTATACGGAAGGTCCGTGGTTGCACAAGCGTGGCGGTACATATTATCTGTCGTATGCAGCCGGCGGAGTACCCGAACACATCGCTTACTCGATGAGTGACACTCCGACAGGACCTTGGAAGTATATGGGAGAAATTATGCCGTTGCAAGATACCGGTTCGTTTACCAATCACTGTGGAGTGACGGATTATAAAGGTAATTCTTATTTCTTTTATCACACCGGGAAATTACCCGGTGGGGGTGGTTTCGGACGTAGCGTGGCAGTGGAGCAGTTCAGTTACAACCCCGATGGTACTTTCCCGATAATTAATGCGACGACAGAAGGGGTGTCGCCGGTAGGCACACTGACTCCTTATCAACGTGTGGAGGCGGAAACGATAGCTTTCTCCGAGGGAGTAAAGTCGGAATGGAATGCAAAGACGGGGGTGTATGTATCCGGAATTCATGACGGGGATTATATAAAGGTACGCGAGGTGGATTTTGAAGATTTGTCGCCCAAGTGTCTTTGTGTGTCTGTTGCCAGTGCCCTTCGTGGCGGGTGGATAGAAATTAGGACCGACAGCATCGGCGGGACGCTGATAGCTGAAATGAGGGTTCCTCATACCGGAGGATGGGAATGTTGGACAAGTATAGAGGCGGATGTAACGGTTCCTGTGACGGGTGTGCATGATGTCTATTTTGTGTTCAAAGGCAGGAAAGGATGTGAACTGTTTCATTTTGACTGGTGGAAATTCAGCCGGCAGGAAATGACAGAGCAAGAGGTGAAAGACAGGACGCAGGCCGCATCTACCAATATTCCGGGTTACGAGTATCCGCGGCTGGACGAGGAGCATTGCGCCCACTTCCGTTTCTATGCTCCGCAAGCCGGAAGGCTTCAGGTAGACTGTTGCGGTAAGAAGTATGACATGCAGAAGGACGCGGATGGCTTCTGGACAGTAAAGACCGATCCGTTGGTCGTAGGATTCCATTATTATTTTTTGATAGCGGACGGGGTGCAGGTGGCCGATCCGTCCAGTTACACTTTCTTTGGTTGTTGCCGTATGGCGAGTGGGATAGAGGTTCCCGAGGGAGTGGAAGGTGATTACTATCGTCCTCAGCAGGGAGTACCTCATGGGCAGGTGCGCTCGTGTACTTATTATTCGGAAGCCAAAAAGGAATTCCGCCGTTGCATGGTCTATACTCCGGCTGAATATGAAACCAAGGTGAAAAAACGTTATCCGGTACTTTACCTGCAACATGGCATGGGCGAGGATGAGACGGGCTGGTCGGCACAGGGATGTATGCAACATATTATGGATAACCTGATAGCCTCCGGGCAATGTGTGCCGATGCTTGTTGTGATGGACAGTGGGGATGTGAAAGCTCCTTTCATTCCTCGCAAAGGGAAGGATGTGAATGAGGAGAGAGCTTTGTATGGTGCCTCTTTTTACAGGGTGATGCTGGAGGACTTGATACCGATGATTGACAGGACGTTCCGGACTTATACTGATCGTGAACATCGTGCAATGGCAGGATTGTCATGGGGTGGTCATCAGACTCTCACTACCACATTGCCTCATCTGGACAAGTTTTCGTATATTGGCGCATTCAGCGGTGCTATCTTCGGACTGGATGTGAAGACTTGCTTTGACGGTGTGTTTGCTGATGCCGGCAAGTTTAACAAGCAGGTACATTACTTGTTTTTGGGATGCGGAACGGAAGAACAGTTCGGTACCCGAAAACTGGCAGAGTCTTTGCGCAAAATAGGTATTCATGTGGACTATTACGAATCGCAGGGCACGGCACACGAGTGGTTGACATGGCGTCGTTGCTTGTACCGGTTTGTGCCTCATTTGTTCAAAAATAGAAAGTAGAAAAAGAAATGAAGAAGATCATTATTATTATTACCTGCTTCATTGGTTTGTCGGGGGCGTTTGCACAACAACGGGAAATCTTCCATAATCCGGTGATTGAGGCGGATGTACCTGACCCTTCCATGATAAGGGTGGGAAACTATTACTATCTGGTAAGCACCACCATGCACCTGATGCCGGGTTGTCCGGTGATGCGTTCAAAGGACTTGGTGCATTGGGAAACGATCAGTTATGTGTTTCAACGACTTACTGACTTGCCCCGTTATGATTTGAAGGAAGGCACGGTATATGGTCGCGGACAATGGGCCTCCAGCATCCGCTATCATGACGGACGGTTCTATGTATGGTTCTCACCCAATGATGAACCTCATCGTGGTTATATCTATACCGCCGAAGATCCGGCGGGCGAATGGACATTAGTCTCCCGTCCGCCTCATCATCATGATGCTTCTTTGTTTTTTGATGATGACGGCAAAGTCTATCTGTTTTATGGCACCGGACAACTTCGTCAGCTCAAGAGCGACCTGAGCGATGTGGAGCCGGGAGGTATAGACCAAAAGATATTCGAGCGGGATGCCGACGAGCAGGGACTTCTGGAAGGAAGTCAGGCATTCAAGCATAACGGCAGATATTACGTGATGATGATTTCCATGGACTGGAGCATTCCCGGACGGTTGCGTCGTGAGGTGTGCTATCGTGCCGACCAGATAACTGGTCCGTATGAGAAAAAGGTGATTTTAGAAACCGAATTTCAAGGATATGGTGGCGTGGGACAAGGCTGTATAGTCGATACTCCTGACGGAAACTGGTATGGCTTTATTTTTCAAGATAGGGGCGGCATAGGACGTGTGCCCACATTGATGCCCTGCCGCTGGGAAGACGGTTGGCCGATACTGGGAGATGCGGACGGACGTGTGCCCGAGTGTATGGAGATGCCTGCTTCCGGAGAGAAGTGTAAAGGAAGTATCATGGGAAGTGATGATTTCGACACCGACCGGTTGAGCTTGAACTGGCAGTGGAACCATAATCCGTTGGACAATTGCTGGTCGCTGACAGAGCGTCCGGGTTTCCTGCGGTTGAGGACCGGAAGGGTGGTGGATAATCTGTTTCTGGCTCCCAATACCTTGACCCAGCGTATGAGCGGGCCGAAATGCAGCGGTGTGGTAGCTATGGATGTCTCGAAGATGAAAGAAGGGGATGTTGCGGGCTTCAGTGCTTTTAATGGGTTGTCCGGAGTGCTGGCTGTGGTCATGGAGAACGGGAAAAAGCAGTGGGTGATGTCACATCAGTCTGTCAGTCTTTCGGACCGGGAAAAAAGGGTGACTGCTGTGGAAGTACTGGAGAAGGAACGCATAGATTGTGAAAAAGAGGTGGTCTATCTTCGTATGGAGGGCGACTTTGCCGATAAAAAAGATGAAGCCACTTTTTACTACAGTTATGACAAGAAAACGTGGAAACGAATAGGGGAGCCTTGTAAAATGGTTTTTGATTATACCAAATTCTTTATGGGAAGCAAGTTTGCTATTTTTAATTATGCTACTAAAGATTTGGGAGGATATGTGGATATAGATTATTTTGAATACGGTAACTAAAAAGTGAATAGAATGAAACTAAAAAAATGCGTGGGGATATTCTTGTTCTCCACCTTGTGCCTGAATGTAGGAGCTATAGATCATAAAGGGATTACTTTTGACCGGCTGGCTCCCGACCGTTTCACTCTGATGGAAAACGGAGTGGCCAATGAAATATTGGTGGACGAGCAGGAGGATGCCGGTGTGATGATAGCAGTAAGGAATCTTCAGAATGACTTTAAACGGGTGAGTGGCCGGGCTGCCGGGTTATGCTATACTCCCGGTGTAAAGCGCATGATTATGGTAGGTACGTTGAAAAGCCGTTATATCCGGGAATTGGTAAAGGCGAAAAAGATAGATGCTTCATTGCTGGAGGGCAAGAATGAGAAATACCTGATGACTGTGGTGTCTGCTCCCTTGAACGGAGTGAATGAAGCGCTTGTCATTGCTGGAAGTGACAAACGCGGAACGATTTATGGGATTTATGAGCTTTCGGAACAGATTGGTGTTTCGCCGTGGTACGACTGGGCGGATGTGCCGGTGATGCCCCGGCAGAATCTTTCGATGATGCGTGGAAGTTATACGGCGGGAGAACCGGCGGTAAAGTATCGGGGTATCTTTTTGAATGACGAGGCTCCTTGCCTGACCGGGTGGGTGAAACACACTTATGGCACGAATTATGGTGATCATCGTTTTTATGCCCGTGTGTTCGAACTGATTTTGCGTCTGCGCGGTAACTTTATGTGGCCTGCCATGTGGGGTTGGAGTTTTTATGCGGATGATCCGGAGAACAGCAAGACCGCCCATGAGATGGGGATTATAATGGGAACCTCACACCATGAGCCTATGGCACGCAATCATCAGGAATGGGTGAGGAAGCGCAGCGAATATGGGGCATGGGACTATGCTTCCAACCAGCAAGTGATTGACCGTTTTTTCCGTGAAGGTATGGAGCGTGCGGCCGATACGGAAGATTTGATTACCATTGGTATGAGAGGTGACGGTGATACTCCGATGGGTGGAAAGGAAGGAGAAGATGACAAATATGTGCCGCGTGATGAGGAAAACATGCGCCTGATGGAGAAGATATTCCGGAATCAGCGTCGCATTATCAAGGAAGTGACGGGAAAAGCGCCGGAGAAACGTCCGCAGGTATGGGCTATTTATAAAGAAGTGCAACGCTATTATGACATGGGACTCCGTGTGCCCGATGATGTGATTATGTTGCTGAGTGATGACAACTGGGGGGATGTGCGCCGGTTGCCGGATGCAAAGGAGCGGAAGCATTCCGGCGGATGGGGGATGTATTATCATGTAGATTATGTGGGGGCTCCCCGTAATTCCAAATGGTTGAATGTAACTCCTATACAAAATATGTGGGAACAGCTTCAGTTGACTTACAGCTATGGGGTGGATAAGCTTTGGATATTGAATGTGGGTGATTTGAAGCCGATGGAGTATCCTATCACTCTTTTTATGAATATGGCTTGGAATCCGGAACGCTATGCGGCAGGGAATCTGTTGGAGCATACACGAGCGTTCTGTGCGCAGCAGTTCGGTGAGGAACAGGCGGATGAGGCCATGCGTATCCTGAACCTGTATTGCAAGTACAATGGACGCGTGACTCCCGAGATGCTGGATAAGGATACTTATCACTTGGCTTCGGGGGAATGGAGGCAGGTGGCCGATGAATATGTGAAGCTGGAGGCGGAAGCCTTGCGGCAGTATTTGAAACTGGAGGCCGCTTACAGGGATGCTTATCGCCAACTGATTCTTTTTCCTGTGCAGGCGATGGCCAATCTGTATGAAATGTACTATGCACAAGCCATGAATCACAAATTGTACCAGGAGAACAATCCGCAGGCGAATGAGTGGGCCGACAAGGTGGAGAAGGCGTTTAGGCGCGATGCGGAATTGTGCAGGGAATACAACGAAGAAATGTCGGGAGGCAAGTGGAACGGAATGATGACGCAGAAACATATAGGCTATACTTCGTGGAACGATGATTTCCCTGCCGACCGTTTGCCGGAAGTTTACCGGATAGAGCAACCGGAACAGGCTGTAGGAGGGTATTTGTTTGCCGGTGACAAAGGGGTGGTTTCCATGGAGGCGGAGCATTATTTTGCATCATCCGCGGCACCGGAAACTGCCTGGACAGTCATACCGCACATGGGACGTACGCTGAGCGGAGTGGCTTTGATGCCTTATACACAGTCTGCTGAGGGAGCTTCGCTCTCTTATAAAATGAAAATACCGCAAAAAGTAGATACGGTAAATGTGTATGTCATTGTGAAATCCACCCTGCCCTTCCTCAGACGGGAAGGTCATCGCTACACAGTAGGTTTTGAAGGAGGGGAGGAGCAGACTGTCTGTTTCAATGCGGAGTTGAACGAGCATCCGGATAATGTATATCGCGTACTGTATCCCACAGTGGCCCGTCGGGTGGTGAAGACCCGGGTGAAGTTGAGCCTGCCCGACCGTGCGGACGGAACCTATACATTGGTTCTGAAACCGGTGGAGCCTGCCATCGTATTTGAAAAGATTGTGGTGGATTATGGCGGTTATGAGGATAGTTATTTGTTTATGGACGAATCTCCTTGCCGGAGAAATAAACTGAATGGACAATGAAAAACATCAGATTGACAGTTTGGATAGGAATGATGTGCGGGTGCTTGGCGGCAGGAATGTTGCAAGCCGGTACACGACCGGACAATGCCTGTCCGGCAGAAGAAGACGGCAGCCGCTTGTGGTTGCCGGTGATGCGCCCGGCGGAAGGTGCGGAAGTGGAAGTTATATATAAAGGAAAAGTGTCACCCACCATAACCATTGCCATTGCTGAGTTGAAAAACGCCTGGAAGGGAGAGCCTGTACTTTTGGAGAAAAAGAGGACAGGGCAGGGGGATGGGTTTGCCATCACTTCTTCGGAACATCAGGTCCGTATTCTTTCATCCACCGAGGCAGGATTGCTTTATGGTGTTTATAGTCTGTTGCGTATGCAGGCGGCGGGGCAGGTCACAGTACCTCTGTCGGTTACTGAACAACCTGTGTATGATCTTCGCATCTTGAACCATTGGGATAATCCGGATGGTACGGTGGAGCGTGGTTATGCCGGTCGTTCTTTGTGGAATTGGGAAGAACTTCCCGGAACTTTGTCACCACGTTACGAGGCATACGCCCGTGCCAATGCTTCTGTGGGTATTAATGGAACGGTGCTGAATAATGTCAATGCCTCGCCCCAAGTGCTGGCAACCTCCAGTCTGGAGAAAGTCAAGGCATTGGCTGATGTCTTCCGGCCTTATGGTATAAAGGTCTATTTATCGGTTAATTTTGCATCTCCTATCCAGTTGGGCAAGTTGGATACGGCAGATCCGTTGGACAAGGAGGTCATCCGGTGGTGGAGGCGGAAAGTGAAAGAAATTTATACGTTGATACCTGATTTTGGCGGCTTTTTGGTAAAGGCCAATTCGGAGGGGCAGCCGGGACCATGTGATTTCGGGCGTACTCATGCCGAGGGAGCGAATATGCTGGCGGATGCGTTGAAACCCTACGGAGGAATCGTGATGTGGAGGGCGTTTGTCTATAGTCCTACCGACAGTGACCGTGCCAAGCAGGCCTATTTGGAGTTTATGCCTTTGGACGGGCAGTTTCATGACAATGTAATAGTACAGATAAAGAACGGACCGATAGATTTCCAGCCTCGCGAACCTTACAGCCCTTTGTTCACAGCCATGAAGCGGACTCCCATGATGGTGGAGTTTCAAATTACTCAGGAGTATTTAGGCTTTTCCAATCATCTGGCTTATTTGGCTCCTTTATGGGAGGAGTTTTTTGGCGAGGTGCGTCCGGATAGGTTGAAAGCTGTGGCGGGTGTGGCAAACATCGGTACGGATGTGAATTGGTGTGGACACCATTTTGCACAAGCCAATTGGTATGCTTTCGGGCGGTTGGCATGGAATCCGTCGCTGACTTCAGACCGGATTGCGGATGAGTGGTTGCGGCAGACGTTTACTTCCCAGCCGGCATTTGTCCGTCCGGTCAAAGAGATGATGTTGCAGAGCCGGGAGGCGGTGGTGAATTATATGATGCCGTTGGGGCTGCATCATCAGTTTGCATGGGGGCACCATTATGGACCTGAACCGTGGTGTAGTGTGCCCGGTGCTCGTCCGGACTGGCTACCTTCTTATTATCATAAGGCAGATAAGGAGGGAATCGGTTTCGACCGTAGCAGCAAAGGGAGTGATGCCGTTTCTCAGTATCCCGATTCACTTCGTCAGATTTACAATGACAAGGCAACTTGCCCCGAGATTTATTTGCTTTGGTTCCATCATGTGCCTTGGCAGCATCAGATGAAAAGCGGACGTACGCTTTGGGGGGAGTTGTGCCATGTATACGATAGAGGTGTGCGGCAGGTACGTGGTTTTCAAGAAGTATGGGACAGTGTGGAACCTTTTGTAGATGTACGCCGGTTCAGGGAAGTGCAGTCGAAATTGAAAATCCAGATGCGTGACGCCGTGTGGTGGAAAGATGCTTGTCTGCTTTATTTCCAGACTTTCTCAGGGATGCCTATCCCGGCTGGCATAGAACGTCCTGTACACGAGTTGGAGGATATGAAACGCTTCCGGTTGGAAATCTCGAACTATGAATGTCCCGAGAGTGGGTTCAATAAATAAATTACGGTTTTTAACTTTATAAGAAACATGAAATATAAGTTAGCTTTAGTAATGTCGGTTCTTTGTGCATTTTCCGCATGGACCGAAGCAAAGGTGAAATTGCCTGCCATCCTATCGGACGGTATGGTATTGCAACGTGAGCGGCCCGTTAAAATATGGGGAAATGCCGATAAAGGAGAGAATGTGACCGTTGTTTTTAAAAAGAAGAAATTCAGTACGGTAGCCGGGGAAGATGGTAAGTGGCTGGTGGAGCTGCCTCCCATGAAGGCAGGCGGCCCTTTTGAAATGACCGTGAATGATATCCGGTTGAAAGATATTCTAGTGGGTGATGTCTGGCTTTGCTCCGGACAGTCTAACATGGAATTGACCGCCGGACGGGTGACTGATAAATTTGCCGAGGAAATAGCAAGGGATGAGAATCCGATGATACGGTATGTGAAGATTCCTTTAGGCAATGATTTGCATGGACCTAAAGACGATTTGCCGGGAGCGGACTGGATGCCGCTGACTAAAGAAACTGCTCCTTCTTTCTCTGCTTTGGCTTATTTCTTTGCCAAGGAGATGTATAGGGAGACGCAAGTACCTGTGGGCATTGTTAACTCCAGTTGGGGGGGAAGTTCCGTCGAGGCTTGGATGAGTGAGGAGGCCTTGCAGAAGTTTCCGCGTCAGTTGCACGAGCGTGATTTGTTTGATTCGGATGAGTATCGTGAGTTGTGCAACCGTTCGGGACAGATGATGAACCGTTTTTGGGATACCGCTTTGTACAAAGGAGACCGGGGACTTCATGACGGGATATGCTGGAATCGTCCGGAACTGGATGATACGGACTGGCAGACTGTAGATATGTTTTCCAAGGAATGGGGAAGAAAGAATGGATATCCGGTGAGTGGCTCTCATTGGTTCCGTCAGAAAGTGAATGTATCAGCGGAACAAGCCGGAAAAGAGGCTGTTCTTCGTTTGGGGTGCATGGTGGATGCCGATTCGGTGTTTGTGAACGGGATTTTTGTAGGTAACACTTTCTATCAGTATCCGCCGCGTATTTATCGGGTGCCGGCTTCTATATTGAAACCCGGTGAGAATCTGGTGACTGTCCGGCTGATTAATTACGGAGGGGCCGCCAGTTTTGTGCCCGATAAACCTTATTGTCTGGCATGGGGGATAGATACAGTCCGTTTGTCCAGCCGCTGGAAATATCAATTAGGCTGTGAGATGCCTGCACGCACCAACAGTGTCTCTTTTCAGAATGTTCCTACCGGCATGTATAATTCCATGATTTCTCCTCTGCGTAATCTGACCTTTACCGGTGCGTTGTGGTATCAGGGAGAAACGAATACGGGCCGTCCTAATGAATATGAGGAATTGCTGGCTGCCATGATTATTGACTGGCGTGAGAAACTGGCTGATAAAGAATTGCCTTTCTTCATTGTACAGTTGGCCAATTTCATGCAGACACATCCGGAGCCGGTAGAAAGTAATTGGGCGGCTTTGCGTGAAGCGCAACGGCAAGTAGCGTTGAAAGTCCCGAATGCAGCTTTAGCGGTAGCGATTGATTTGGGCGAGTGGAACGATATTCATCCATTGAATAAAAAAGAACTGGCAAGACGTATCTCCCTGTTGGCGAAAAGAGGGGTGTATGGTGATAAAAAGAGTGTGCACAACGGGCCCATGTGTACGGGCATGACTGTCAATCATGAAGGAAAGGCTATTCTTTCTTTTGAAGCGGGAACTGATAAATTACGGGTGGTAGATGAATTGAAGGGATTTGCGATAGCCGGTGCCGATGGACATTTTCAATGGGCAGAAGCAGTTGTCGTTAATGGGAATCAGGTGGCGGTATGGCATAAAGGTATCCCTCATCCAGTGACGGTACGTTATGGTTGGGATGATAATCCGGTTCATGCGAATTTGAGAAATATGGCCGGCTTGCCGGCTTCTCCTTTCCAAATTTCATTGGGGGGTCAATAATTCAAATGTTGGGGGCAGGAATGATAGTGTACTAAATGAGTTGATATGAATTATTTAGTACACTGCCTGTTGAGGTTATATTCCGTGAGTGTACCAATCCTTTATGCACACTTCCTCTCTGATTTTGCAGGTGAGCCTGAATGATGATTCTTTTCAGTCTGTCCAAAGCATGTCGCTCATGATCCCGTCAGAAATAAAGATGCCTTTGCGGGTGAGTTTCAATATATCATTGACAAGTTCTAATGTACCTTGCTTTAAATGCGGAGCAGCCATGCGGAGACAGTAGTCGTACAACTTTTCTCCAAATTCATCACGTAGCTTTGACAATGGCATACCCCATTCCGTGCGGATGCGGGTAATGACAAAGTCGTTATACCGGGTATATAAATCCAATTCTTCTATTTCGAAAACGGGTGTCCCTGCGGAGATTCCTTTTATATAGGTATCCAGTGAGGCGACATTCCATTGGCGGGAAACGCCATTGTATGAGTGGGCGGAAGGGCCGCAGCCCAAATACTTTTTCTCTGTCCAGTAACTGGAATTGTGGCGTGAGTAAAGGCCCGGCAGCGAGAAATTGGAAATCTCATAATGATCGTACCCTTCGGAGGTCAGCCGGTCTATCAGTGTGCTGAATAAGGAAACGCTTAAGTCTTCGTCCGCCTCTTCCACTTTATGCTGTTCACGCAGCTTCCACAATACGGTATCTTCTTCGTATATCAGGTGATAGGCCGATAGATGTTCGGGGTGTAATAAAAGGGCTTGATCCAAATCTTGTTGCCAGGTTGACAAGGTTTCTCCGGGCAGGCCATACATCAGGTCAATGCTGATATTCTGAAACCCGGCGGCACGGCAGTTCTGGAAAGCTTCGATGGCTTGCCGGGCGGTGTGACGGCGTTGCAGTACTTTCAAAATGGATTCGTTAAAAGTTTGAATGCCCATACTCAGCCGATTGAAGGGTAGGGTACGTAACATAGCGATATAGTCCGGGGTCAGATCGTCAGGATTGGCTTCAAGGGTTATTTCGGGATGACTGCTGATGGAATAGTTCTTATGTAGATAGTAGAAGATAGTCTCAAAGTCTTCTTTATCAAGCTGAGAAGGAGTGCCTCCTCCCCAATAAATGGTTTCAATCGTTTCACCGCCAAGGTATTCTTTTCGCATTTCCAATTCACTGCATACTGCATGTATATAGGCTGTTTTTCTTTCGCTTTGAGTCGTAGAGAAAAAATCGCAATAAATGCAACGTCGTTTGCAAAAAGGGACATGAAGATAAATACCTGCCATAAATTTAAAATTTTCAGCAAAGCTATAAAAAAAGGGCTTATCAGACAAATTAAAGCCTACTAACACCAAGAATGTGAAGACATAAGCCTATGGCCTTTTTATATCTGCCGTAAAACATAGTTTAGTAACACTATCCTTTGAGTTGCTTTTTTTCTCTTTATTTTCTAATTTGCGCTCCACATTTTTAGGAGATATGAAACACATATCCGTTTGTTAATAATTAAACCTTAGATATCATGAAAGTATATCAGACTAACGAAATTAAAAACATTGCACTTCTTGGCAATGATGGCTCAGGTAAAACCACCCTCACAGAGTCTTTGCTCTTTGAGAGTGGTATTATAAAACGTCGTGGCAGAATTACTGCCAAAAACACGGTTAGTGATTATTTTCCGGTAGAGCAAGAATATGGTTATTCAGTGTTCTCTACCGTTTATCATGTAGAGTGGAATGGAAAAAAACTAAATATAATTGACTGTCCGGGTAGTGATGACTTCGTAGGGGCTGCCATAACCGCGCTAAATGTAACCGATACTGCTATTTTGCTGCTGAATGGACAATACGGTCCCGAAGTAGGTACTCAGAACCACTTCCGTTATACTGAAAAGCTGGGCAAGCCGGTTATCTTTTTGGTCAATCAGCTTGATAATGAGAAATGTGACTATGACAATGTGCTCGAACAGTTGCGTAGCATTTATGGCTCCAAGGTAGTTCCCGTGCAGTATCCTCTTGAAACGGGACCTAATTTTCATGAACTCATTGACGTGCTGTTGATGAAGAAATATTCATGGGGACCTGAAGGGGGCGCTCCTACAATTGAAGAGATTCCTGATTCTGAGAAAGAAAAGGCATTGGAAATGCATAAAGCTTTGGTAGAGGCTGCTGCTGAAAATGATGAGACACTGATGGAAAAGTTCTTTGAATCGGAATCATTGACTGAAGATGAAATGCGTGAAGGTATCCGTAAGGGATTGGCGGCACGTGGTATGTTCCCTGTTTTCTGTGTATGTGCAGGTAAGGATATGGGTGTCCGTCGTCTGATGGAATTCTTAGGTAATGTTGTTCCATTCGTATCGGATATGCCTGTGGTTCATAATACCCGTGGTGTTCCTGTGCCTCCCGATGCGAATGGCCCTACTTCTCTTTATTTC
Source organism: Phocaeicola sp. RTP21359st1_B8_RTP21360_211022 (assembly GCF_040911965.1). Lineage (NCBI taxonomy): Bacteria > Pseudomonadati > Bacteroidota > Bacteroidia > Bacteroidales > Bacteroidaceae > Phocaeicola > Phocaeicola sp. RTP21359st1_B8_RTP21360_211022. Next base: position 27,913 of record NZ_JBDFXP010000042.1, on the reverse strand, counting down.
TTCAAGACTGCCGTTGAACCCCATATCGGTGGTGTGCAGTATTTTAAAGTGATGAGCGGAAAAGTACACGAAGGTGACGATTTGACTAATGCTGATCGTGGCTCTAAAGAGCGTATGGCACAGCTTTTTGTTTGTGCGGGAGCTAATCGTATTCCGGTGCAGGAACTGGTAGCCGGAGATATTGGTTGTACTGTGAAATTGAAAGATGTAAAGACTGGAAATACCTTGAACGGCAAAGACTGTGAAAACCGGTTTAACTTCATTAAATATCCTAATGCTAAATACTCGCGTGCCATCAAGCCTGTAAATGAGGCTGATGTAGAGAAGATGATGGTTATATTGAACCGTATGCGTGAGGAAGATCCTACTTGGGAAGTGGAGCAATCTAAGGAATTGAAACAGACTATTGTGCATGGACAAGGTGAGTTTCATCTCCGTACCTTGAAGTGGCGTTTGGAAAATAACGAAAAATTGCAGATTAAGTTTGAGGAGCCTAAGATCCCTTATCGTGAAACAATCACTAAAGCAGCCCGTGCCGATTATCGTCATAAGAAACAATCAGGCGGTGCTGGGCAATTTGGTGAGGTCCATCTCATTGTTGAACCTTATTATGAAGGAATGCCTGTACCCGAAACGTATAAGTTTAACGGTCAGGAATTCAAGATAAATGTGAAGGGGACTGAGGAAATACCTTTGGAATGGGGTGGTAAATTAGTCTTTATTAACAGTATCGTGGGAGGATCTATTGATGCCCGTTTTATGCCCGCTATCTTGAAAGGGATTATGAGCCGGATGGAGCAGGGTCCGTTGACAGGTTCGTATGCGCGTGATGTACGAGTGATTGTTTATGATGGTAAGATGCATCCGGTAGACTCAAATGAAATCTCTTTTATGCTTGCAGGACGTAATGCATTCAGTGAGGCATTTAAGAATGCCGGACCTAAGATTCTGGAGCCGATTTATGATGTGGAGGTTTTCGTTCCCAGCGATAAAATGGGCGATGTGATGAGTGATTTGCAAGGTCGTCGTGGTATGATTATGGGGATGAGCAGTGAAAGTGGATACGAAAAACTGGTTGCAAAAGTACCTCTGAAAGAAATGTCTTCTTATTCCACTTCTTTAAGTTCTTTGACAGGCGGTCGCGCTTCATTTATTATGAAGTTTGCCAGCTATGAATTGGTTCCGACAGACGTACAAGAAAAATTGATGAAGGAATTTGAAGCTAAAGAGAATAAAGATGATTGATAAAGTGTAAAATTTCGTACTTAGAAGAGACGTATTTCGTTAAAAATGCGTCTCTTTTTATTTAAGGTAACTTAAACTTTTAGGTTTGTTATTTGGCTTTGAACTTAATTTTTTATTATTTTTGCAAACCAATTGGCGTAAATTTTGTTATAATAGTCAGAATCTTAGCTTAAATGACTTTTTCGGTTAATTATAGAGAATGGCCGTTTAAATTTGGTTAATCTATTGTGTGATGAGATTTAACGCTTTTAATTTTGCTGGCATGAAAAAGTCTACTATTTGGGTATTAGGTATTGTAATGGGGCTATCATTTCTTAGCTTATTGTATTTGCAGGTAAGCTATATTGAAGAAATGGTGAAAATGCGCAAAGGGCAATTTGATGAGTCTGTTCAGCGCAGCTTGGTCCAGGCGTGTCGGAATATTGAGTTGGTGGAAACTAAAAAGTATCTTGAGGATGATGCGATTGCTACGGAAAAAGCAGCACAGCTGTCCAGGGAGCAGTCCGAAGAGAAGAAGGGGGAAGGAAGTGGTGATGTGGTGGCGCATACGCATGAGTATTCCATTACTTCCGACGGATTGAACGGTTACTCTACTTTTGAATTGAAGATGAGGTTCAGTGCGAATCGTCCTTCTAATATTCCTAAAGCAATTATTTCGACTGGTAAGAACATTCCTCAGACTTCAAGAGCCTTGCAGGAAATAATCAAAGACAGATATGTGTACCAACGTGCATTGTTGGACGAAGTGGTCTATAACATTTTGTATACAGCTAGTGACAAACCTTTGAACAAAAGAATCAACTTTAAACAGTTGGACTTGTTTTTAAAGACGGAATTGCTGAATAATGGCATTGACATTCCTTATCATTTTACGGTGACAGACCGTGACGGGACGGAAGTTTACCATTGCCCTGATTATACCAAAGAGGGTAGTGAGAATACATATCCGCAGGTTTTATTTAAAAATGATCCTCCGGCTCGTATGGCGACAGTAAATATTCATTTTCCTACATTGAACAGTTACATATTCAGTTCTGTTAAATTTATGATCCCGTCACTGATCTTCACATTCGTATTGCTTGTGACGTTCATCTTTACTATCTATATCATCTTCCGTCAGAAGAAGTTGACCGAGATAAAGAATGATTTCATAAACAATATGACACATGAATTCAAGACGCCTATCTCTACCATATCGTTGGCGGCCCAGATGTTGAAAGATCCGGCAGTGGGCAAATCTCCTGCTATGTTCCAGCATATATCCGGAGTGATAAATGATGAGACCAAACGTTTGCGTTTCCAAGTGGAAAAGGTGTTGCAGATGTCTATGTTCGAAAAGCAAAAAGCGACGCTGAAGATGAAAGAGGTGAATGCAAATGATTTGATAGCCGGTGTTGTCAATACTTTCACGTTGAAGGTAGAGAAATACAATGGTAAAATCACTTCGAATCTGGATGCGGTAAATCCGGATATATTTGTAGACGAGATGCATTTTACAAATGTTATTTTTAATTTGCTGGACAATGCAGTGAAATATAAAAAACAGGAAGGCGAATTGTTGTTGAATGTACGTACTTGGAATGAATCGGGCAAGCTTTATATCTCTATCCAGGACAATGGAATAGGTATTAAGAAAGAAAACCTGAAGAAGATATTCGATAAATTCTATCGTGTGCATACCGGTAACCTACACGATGTGAAAGGCTTTGGTTTGGGACTGGCTTATGTGAAAAAAATAATTCAAGATCACAAAGGGGCTATACGTGCCGAGAGTGAATTGAATGTAGGAACTAAATTTATAATTGTATTACCTTTATTAAAAAATGAATAATATGGACGAGAAATTGCGTATCTTGTTATGCGAAGATGATGAGAATCTTGGCATGCTATTGAGAGAATATTTGCAGGCAAAAGGCTACTCGGCCGAACTTTGCCCGGATGGTGAGGCTGGCTACAAGGCTTTCCTTAAGAACAAATACGACTTATGTGTATTGGATGTGATGATGCCGAAGAAAGACGGTTTTACTTTAGCACAGGAAATCCGTCAGGCTAATGCTGAAATTCCTATTATCTTCCTGACTGCTAAAACTTTGAAAGAGGATATATTGGAAGGCTTCAAGATTGGTGCGGATGACTATATCACTAAACCGTTCAGTATGGAAGAGTTGACTTTCCGTATCGAGGCTATTTTGCGTCGTGTACGTGGTAAGAGAAACAAGGAAAGCAATATCTACAAGATTGGTCGTTTTACTTTCGATACTCAGAAACAAATTTTGGCTATCGATGGAAAACAGACTAAACTGACTACGAAAGAATCCGAATTATTGGGCTTGCTTTGTGCTCATGCTAATGAGATTCTGCAGCGTGATTTCGCATTGAAAACCATTTGGATTGATGATAATTATTTCAATGCACGAAGCATGGACGTGTATATCACTAAGTTGCGTAAACATTTGAAAGAAGATGATTCTATCGAGATTATCAACATTCACGGGAAGGGGTATAAACTGATTACTCCTGAAGTAGAATAAGGCTGAGTGAAATAGATGAAATAAAAAAGTCCGGAACATTTGTTTCGGACTTTTTTATTTTTGTTCTCTTATACTTTAATCAACAATGCGTTTGTTTAATACAATATAAACGATTAAACCTATAACGATAAGGGCGGCACTTCCACCTAAAACACCGTTGTCGTTAATTGCTGCACTTCCGGTGAAGAAAACACCGACTAAAATAGCGGCGCCGATGATCATCAGTATCAGACCTAAATTCTTAAGTAAGCTTTTCATGTGTGTATTTTATTAATAGATTATATTTATTCTTGTGTACAAATTAAAGCATAATTCTCTTATCATGGAAATTATTTTAGGAAAAAAAGATGAAAACCTTGAAAAACTTTAGTCTTTGATGTTGGTGAATACCTTTCTTAATACATCTTGGCTGACTTTCAGTTCTTCCAATGTTAATCCTTGCAGTGCTTCTTTCAATGTCTTGTTTGCGATGAAACGTGCTTTGCCTTCCAATTCTCTGCCGGTTTTGGTCAAATGAATTAAATTGGTGCGTCGATCTCTTTTGTCGGCGATGCGCACCACCAAATGCTGGCGTTCCATATTGTCTATCAAGCGGGTCATGCTGGGTTTGTCTTTAAAAGTGGCATTACATAGTTCTTGCTGTGTGACACCATCTTTTTCCCATAGAAAAAGAAGGACTGTCCACTGTTCGGGGGTAATTTCTACACCATTCTGGCGAAAATTCCGGCTTAGTTTCCGGTTGATGGCGGCAGATACTTTGCCATTTAATATGGCAAATATTAATTGGATATCAAAACTAAATTGTTCTATCATGGAATTATTGTTTAAACAACTTTGCAAATATACAATTCTTGGCGGATATAACTTATTTTTCACAGATAAAAAATATAAAAAGGAAAATTAATTGTAAAATGAAACTATATTTTTTGAAGAAAATTGCGATAACTCTTTGTAGATTAAGATAAAATATCTACTTTTGCACTCGCATTTGAAATTTAATTTAATAATTTAATAAACGTAGTATGAATCAATACGAAACCGTTTTCATTTTAACTCCCGTTTTATCTGATGTTCAGATGAAGGAAGCGGTAGAGAAATTCAAAGGTATTCTGACTGCAGAAGGTGCAGAGATTATCAATGAGGAAAACTGGGGCTTGAAAAAGCTGGCTTACCCCATCCAAAAGAAATCAACTGGTTTCTATCAGTTGATAGAGTTCAAAGCAGAACCGCAGGTTATTGAAAAGTTGGAAATTAACTTCCGTCGTGACGAACGTGTTATCCGTTTCTTGACTTTTAAAATGGATAAATACGCTGCTGAATATGCTGCTAAGAGAAGAAATGTTAAATCAACTAAAAAGGAGGATTAATCATGGCACAGCAACAATCAGAAATCAGATATTTAACTCCGCCCTCAGTAGACGTAAAGAAGAAAAAATACTGCCGTTTCAAAAAAAGTGGTATTAAGTACATTGATTACAAAGATCCTGAATTCTTGAAGAAATTCTTGAACGAACAGGGTAAAATCCTTCCTCGCCGTATTACAGGTACTTCTCTGAAGTTCCAACGTCGTATTGCGCAGGCTGTTAAAAGAGCACGTCACTTGGCGTTACTTCCATTTGTAACTGACATGATGAAATAATAAGGAGGAATAAGTATGGAAATAATTTTGAAAGAAGACGTAGTGAACTTAGGCTACAAAAATGATATTGTAACTGTGAAGTCTGGTTACGGTCGTAACTATCTTATTCCGACTGGTAAGGCAGTGATTGCTTCACCTTCAGCTAAGAAAATGTTGGCAGAAGAGCTGAAACAACGCGCTCACAAATTGGAAAAGATTAAGAAAGATGCTGAAGCTATGGCAGAACAGTTGAAGGATGTAACCTTGACTATTGCTACTAAAGTGAGTGCCACAGGTACTATTTTCGGTTCTGTTAGCAACATTCAAATTGCTGAGGAATTGGAAAAATTGGGTCACAAGGTTGACAGAAAGATTATCGTTGTGAAAGATGCAGTGAAAGAAGTTGGTTCTTACAAAGCTATCGTTAAACTTCACAAGGAAGTTTCTGTAGAGATCCCGTTCGAAGTAGTTGCTGAATAAAATCTGTAAATACTTTAAAGTATAATGATGCTGAAAAAGCCCGGTTCGTGAGAGCCGGGCTTTTTCTTTTTAATATGTTTGATTTATTAATTCAATCGTTTCTTTTATAGCTTTTTGAGGAGTGGTAAAAGGATTTTCATTAAAAGTATTTGGCATAGTGAGGATCAGTTGTTTGATATCATATTCTTGTAGTCTGGCTGCCCATACTTCATAAATACTGTTATAATTTTTATGAATATTATTGCTGGTTTGGTGAGATAAATAGCGAGTTATATGGTCCTGTTTGTATTTATAATAGTCTTTGTTGTCTTCATTTATTTTTCTGCATCCTTTATAGGCTTGTAAAAGTTTTAAAATGAACTCTTTGTCAGGTATCTGCTGCATCAGCGCTGAGCTTTTCAGTACTTCTAGCGCATCTTCCGAATACTCACAATTTTCATACGCAAAAGGAGCATTGGCATTGTTTTCTAAAATAGAAGCTTTAATGGTTTGAAGTGAATCCTGTTTTTGTATTAACAATCGGAAGAAATTAATTTCATTTAAATATGCGGCTTCGGCCTGATTGATACTTTTTAAATTCTCTTCTAATTCCATTTTTATCATTTGCATACTTTTATTTATCTGCTTCTCTTGTGAGGCACTGTTTATAAAATCAGTTCCGGCAAGAGTGATAAATACTCCGGCAGTGACAATTGATAATTCGCGGAAATAATTTCCCAACTTCCAGTTTTGAAGTTTCTCTTTTAGATTTGTCTTTTTCATATTCTGCTTTTGTTTGTGGTTCGAGAAACAAAAGTAGATAATTTGTATTGTAAAGCAATGGAATGCTGGCAGAAAGGGAGAGGTAAAAACATAAAAAAAGTCTGTTGTGCTTTCGCACGGCAGACTTTCAATTCTCTCTAGAGTTCGTACTGAATTATTCAGCCTTAGTAGAGTCACAGCAAGCAACTGTAGAGTCACAAGCAGCTGAATCTGCTACAACTTCTTCTACAACAGCAGCTTCTTCTACTACTGCAACTGAATCAGTTGCTTCTGCGTTGTTGTTAGCAGCTTTGTTTCCGCAAGATGCGAAAGAAACAGCTGCGAAGGCTACGAACAAAAATACTAATTTTTTCATTTTCTTTGCTTTTTAAATCTGTAATACTAATGTTGCTTTCTTAAAACGATGCAAAGGTATACACTTTTTTAATACGTTGTACCAAAAAGAACAACTTTTTTTCTAATTTTTTATGTTATACAACCTATTTTGCTGATTAGTAGCATGTTTTACAACATATTTATTCTTCGGTAATACTGTTATATAAGAATCGCTTGATGCTTTTTTTGGGAGTTTTTTCGAACTCTGTGGGATAAAGTTGTATTTTACTCACTTGTTCATAGTTTCCTACCAGTTTATTCAGATTCTTCAAGTTTTCATCCATTACTGTTTTTAGGTTTTCGGGGGTATTGAGTCCCAGACTGTCCAGACTTTCATAATCAGGATATACTAAAGCTACCAGTTTCTTGTTGCGCTCTATGATTAAACTTTCTAGAACGAATGGCATATTATTTAGCTTGGATTCTATCTCTTCAGGAAAAATATTCTGTCCATTAGAACTCAAGATCATGGTTTTACTACGGCCTCTTATATAAATGAATCCGTTAGCATCTATTGTACCTAAATCGCCTGTTTTCAACCAACCATCTTCAGTAAATACCTCACGGGTAGCTTCTTCATTCTTATAATAACCTTTCATTACGTTTTCACCACATACCTGTATTTCTCCGGTTATGTTATAAGGATCATCCGAGTCGATACGGACTTTCATGATATCCAGTATCTTTCCGGCAGAACCAGGTATAAATTCATTCCATGGAGCATAACTGATCAGTGGGGCGCATTCGGTCATGCCGTAACCGATGGTGAACGGAAATTTTATTTTGTGGAAAAAATCGGTGACTTCCGGATTCATGGCAGCTCCACCGATAATGACTTCTTTAAAACGTCCGCCTAATGCGTCAATCAGTTTTTTGCGAATCTGTGCATAAATCTGGTTGTCTAGTAAAGGTATGTTAAGCGCCCATTTCATGCTGCGTTTGTTGATGAGCGGCTGAATTACATTCTTATAAATTTTTTCTATAACTAATGGTACTGTAATAATAAGGTTGGGTTTTACTTCCTCAAAAGCTTTCATCAATATTTTGGGAGAAGGTGTCTTGCCTAATAAGGTGACATGTGTGCCGACAGCAGTAGCGGTTAGAAAATCAAAAGCACATCCGTATGCATGGGCCAAGGGAAGGAAGGAAAGTACCTTTTCTCCTTTCTTTAAAAGTTCTGTACGGATACCGAAGGTAACGTTTCCTGCCAGATTATTGCCCGTAATCATTACTCCCTTACTGAATCCGGTAGTTCCTGAGGTATAATTCAGTAACATGACCTTCTCATTGGAGAGTTCTGTATAATTGATATTTTCCTTATAGAAGCCTTTGGGGAAATTCTTTTTCATTGCTGCATCCATATTTTTCATGAATTTTTGGACAGTTTCACCGTCACGTTGATGCAGGCATCTGAAATCTGTTAGAGAAAATACAGCGCGTAATCCACTTAATGCTTCTTCTTCCAAATTTTCCCAAATATTATCGCTGGTAAACAGGAATGTGGATTCGGAATGATTTACAATATGATGGACATCATTCGGCTTGAAGTCTTGTAGAATAGGAACTACAATAGCTCCGTATGTAACAGTTGCCAAATAAGCGATACACCAACGGGAAGTATTCTTACCTATAATAGATATTTTATCACCACGGCGCAGGCTGCAATATTGGAATAACAAGTGTATCTTAGCTATTTCTTCCGCTACTTGTCCGTATGTAAACGTGGTATCTTCACCATAATCTGTGTAACAGGGAAGATCCCAGTTTTCTTTGAAGCTATTCTCATATAGCTTGATAAAGTTTTCTTTTATCATTGCACAATTTTTGATGTAATGTGCAAAAATAAGCATAATTATTGGTATTCTAAAAAATTTAAGCAGAATAATATGTACCTTTGCTCGCTAATTAGATAAAAAGGTATGATTGATACGACAATTTTCCAGGATAAAACGGCTGTTTATTATACATTAGGCTGCAAATTAAACTTTTCAGAAACTTCAACCATCGGTAAAACACTGAAAGAAGCAGGTATACGTACAGCACGTAAGGGTGAGAAAGCTGATATTTGTGTTATTAATACTTGCTCTGTAACCGAGGTTGCGGATAAGAAATGCCGTCAGGCCATCCATCGTTTGGTTAAACAGCATCCGGGTGCCTATGTAGTAGTGACGGGATGTTATGCCCAGTTAAAACCTGACCAGGTGGCTAATATAGAAGGGGTGGATGTTGTTTTAGGAGCTGAACAAAAGGGAGAGTTGATGAATTATCTCGGAAATTTGGAAAAGCATCCTCAAGGTGAGGCGATTACGACAGCTGCAAAAGACATACGTAGTTTTTCACCTTCGTGTTCTAGGGGTGACCGCACTCGTTATTTTCTGAAAGTGCAGGATGGTTGCGATTATTTCTGTTCTTATTGTACAATTCCGTTTGCTCGTGGGCGTAGCCGGAACGGACGTATTGAAGAGATTGTGGAACAGGCGCGGCAGGCCGCAGCTGAAGGAGGGAAGGAAATTGTAATTACCGGGGTGAATATTGGAGACTTCGGGAAGACAACCGGTGAAAGTTTCTTTGATCTGGTAAAGACTTTAGATCAGGTGGCAGGGATTGAACGTTATCGTATCTCGTCTATTGAACCCAACTTGCTGACGGATGAGATAATAGAATATGTGTCACGTTCACGTGCATTCATGCCGCATTTTCATATTCCTTTGCAGTCGGGCAGCGATGATGTGTTGAAATTGATGAGACGTCGATATGATACTGCATTGTTTGCTTCCAAGATACGCAAAATTAAGGAAATCATGCCGGATGCGTTTATTGGCGTGGATGTAATTGTGGGAACACGTGGTGAAACAGAGGAATATTTTGAAGATGCTTATCGTTTTATTGAAGGGCTTGATGTGACGCAGTTACATGTTTTCAGTTATTCGGAACGTCCCGGTACGCAGGCCTTGAAAATAGAGTATGTGGTGAGTCCTGAGGAGAAGCATCGCCGTAGCCAGAGATTGTTGGCTTTATCTGATGCGAAGACAAAGGCGTTCTATACCTCTCATATAGGAAGGGAAGCTTGGGTATTAATGGAAAAATCTAAGGCTGGAACTCCTATGCATGGATTTACTGATAATTACATCCGGGTGGAGATGGATCACGATGATCAATTGGATAATCAGTTGATTCGTGTAAGAATGGGAGGCTTTAATGAAGAGGGTACAGCGTTGAAGGGTGTTTTAGTCTGAATTATTCCATACATTTGGTATTAGTCTGAAAAGAAATGAAAAGGGTGTCTGTTGTTATATTGAATTGGAATGGGGTGGATATGCTCCGTAAGTTTATACCTTCTGTTATGGATAATTCAGTAGGAGAGGGGATTGAAATATGTGTGGCTGATAATGCGTCCTCTGATGGGTCGCTTGAAATGCTTCGTTCTGAATTTCCTGTAGTCCGTTTGATTGAGCTGGATCAGAATTATGGTTTTGCCGAAGGATATAACCGGGCTTTGGAGCAAGTTGATGCAGAATATGTAGTTTTACTGAATAGTGATGTGGAGGTTACTCCGCATTGGTTGGAACCTTTGCTGGATTATATGGACACCCATTCCGGAACAGTTGCCTGCCAACCTAAATTATTAAGTTGGCATAATAAGGAATATTTTGAATATGCCGGAGCGTCGGGGGGATTTATCGACCGGTATGGATATCCTTTTTGCAGAGGACGTATTTTTGATGTTGTTGAGAAGGATTGCGGACAATATGATACGGTAACGGAGGTGATGTGGGTTACGGGAGCTGCTCTTTTTATCCGGTTGGCTGATTATCGTGAAGTTGGAGGTTTGGATGGTCATTTTTTTGCCCACATGGAAGAAATTGACCTGTGCTGGCGTTTGCGCAGTAGGGGAAAAAAGCTTGTCTGTATTCCGCAAAGTGTGGTATATCATGTAGGAGGGGCTACGTTGAAAAAAGAGAATCCGAGAAAGACTTTTTTGAATTTCAGAAATAATCTGTTGATGCTTTATAAGAATTTGCCGGATAAGGAATTGGAACATGTACTTTTTATACGTGGTATACTGGATAGAGTGGCTGCCCTTGTTTTTTATCTGAAAAAGGATAGAGCGAATGCGCGTGCTGTAATGCAGGCGCGGAGAGAATTTGAGGATATAAGATATTCTTTTGCCGCTTCTCGTATAGAAAATATGATGAAGTCTACAGATGAGATAATTCCGGAACGGACTCATTTTAGCATTGTTATGAAATATTATTTGTTGGGCAAAAAACATTTTTCCCAGTTGAAACTTTTTTAAATTGCTTCTCTTTATATTTCTTTTTATAGCATTATTCCTGTATCTTTGTTTGATGAAATTTGATCAAAAAAGAAAAGGAGCTGTAAAATGAATGTTCATGAGGTAAAATCTATTGAAACAAAGTCTATTCTGTCACGTTTGAAAAGTAAAGATAATTATTGGGGAATTGCTTATAACATGAACTTGTATAGAGGGTGCCAACATGGTTGCATTTATTGTGATACACGTAGTTCTTGCTATGGTGTTGGTGATATTTCTCATATCTCTGTAAAGAAGAATGCTTTGGAATTACTGGATCATGAACTGGGAACGAAACGTGGAAAAGCAACCATTGGCACAGGTTCAATGAATGATCCTTATATGCCGTTGGAAAAACAGATGAAGCTGACTGGAGGTGCGTTGGAAATTATTGCCAAACATCGTTTTCCTGTTCATGTGATAACAAAGAGTAGTCTTGTGACTCGTGATGCCGATGTATTGCAGGATATAGGGCGCACTTATGCTGCCGTTAGTTTTACTATCACTACAGCGGATGACGAGATGGCGCGCAAACTGGAGCCTAATGCACCGGCATCTTCCGAGCGTTTTAAGGCGATGAAGATATTGTCCGATCGGGGTATATATACAGGAGTGGCATTGATGCCTGTTTTGCCTTTTATAAACGATTCTATAGAAGATATTGAGGAAATAGTAGAGAAGGCTGCCGAAGCAGGAGCGTCCTATGTGCTTCCTTTGTTCGGGGTAACTTTAAGACGGGGCTCCCGTGATTATTTTTATGATAGGGTAGAGCGGATTTTTCCAAAGATGGCCAAGCGATATCAAACTTATTTTGAAGACCGTTCTGAATGCATTTCTCCTAATGCTCCCTATTTGAATGAGGTTTTTTATCGCAGAATAGAAACATTAGGAATCAGTGCTACCATGAAATTTTATCATTCTGAAGGAAGAAAACAACTTTCTTTATTTTAATAAGTAGGGTCATGAACATGGTCTGTATATTCATTATTATTGGTTTGTGTTGTTATTTGCACGATAGCATATTTACGTTTTTAAGAGGAGGGCATGTAATAGGGTGAACTTAATTAAATGACTGGATGTTTGTCAGATAATTTTTTTCATCGTGTATAATGTACTTCTACTCCAACATTTCTGCAATCACTGCCCATAGGCGGATTTTCTTTTGACAACCGGATGATTATTTCCTGAATAGTTGGAAAATCATTAAACAGTCTTTGCCCTATGCGTTCACAGACATGCTCTAAAAGTTTGGATGGAGTTTTCATCTCTTTTTTGATGACTGCATATATATCAGCATAACTTACGGTGCCTTTCAGTTCGTCAGTTTGTGCTGCATGGGTGAAATCGGTTCTTAGTCTTAAATCAATTATAAAATTAGCTCCTACTATTGTTTCTTGTGGATCGACTCCGTGGTGAGCGAAAAACCTGGCACCTTCCAGATAAATATACATAGATGTTGCTTTCATATTTTTTCAGTTTGAGAAACAAAAGTAGAACTTTCGCTTCATATCTCAAAATTAAAAATCATTGTTCTTGTTTTCTTTTTTATCTGTTTTATTGGTCTATTTTATAGTATTAACACGAAATAAAGTTGATGGCATGGGTGTTTTCATTAATTTTGCATAATATGGAAAGAAGAATTCGTAAATTAATAAGGGTAAGTGCCATTACAGTGGGAGCCTTGCTGTTTACTGGGTTTGTGGTAGTGGCTTTTGTGATTAACTATGTATTTACACCAGATAAATTAACTCCGATAGTGTTGAATGTTGCTAATCGTTCATTGGATGCTGATTTGAAGGTAGAAAGTGTAGAATTGACTTTCTTTTCTACCTTTCCTCAATTTGGGTTAAAAGTTGACGAAGGTTTCTTGGTTTCTAAAGTATTGAATGATAGTCTTCCACAAAAGACCGATTCTTTATTGGCATTTAAAGAATGTGTGTTGATAGTGAATCCTTTGGATTATTTTTTGAAAAATAAGATCAGTGTCTATAATTTGTCTTTAAAAAATGTTGCTGTTTATGCTTATCGAAATAAAACAGGTAAGGCGAATTGGGAGATAGTGAAAACTTCCTCGGATACATTGGCTGTGGAAAAAGATACAATTTCACAAAATAAATTTGATAGCGAGATAGATATCCGTCAGGTTGAGTTAGAACATGCCAATTTGATTTTTGATGATCGTAATACAGAGGTTTATTCACGTATAGATGATGTTGATTTGCGCCTAAAGCTGGCGTTGACAAAAGGAATTTCTTCATTGGGAGTAGAATTTGAAAATAAAAATATTCTTTTTTGGCAGCAAGGTGAATTATTGATTAATAAGGTAGCGGCTTCCTTGCAGACTGATATTGAGATAGACAGGTCTACGGCATTGTGGACATTGAAAAATGCAGGATTGACTATAAATGGTATCCGGCTGGATGTAAACGGTGAATTAAAACGTGATACAGTTACCAAGATGGTGGGTGTGAACTTGAAATATGGACTACATGCACCTTCCATGGAAACAGTCATGAATATGATTCCCGAGGCTTATGTGAAACGTGGACAAATTTCGGCAAAAGGTGAGGTTAAGGTTGATGGAACATTGGAAGGTAATTATGGAAACAAACAGCTTCCGGCGGTATCATTGAATATAAAGATTAATGATGCATCCGCCCGATATGAAGGACTTCCTTATGGTATTGATAATTTTACGGCTGATTTTGAATCGTATATTGATTTGATGCGTCGCAATCCTTCATTTTTGAACTTGAAAATTCTTCATTTTGAGGGAGCACATACCAAGATTCTAGCAGATGCCAAAGTGGAGGATTTATTGGTAGATCCACTTATAACACTTCATACTGAATCTACAGTTGACTTGGATGCTTTAGCTAAAACTTTCCCTTTGCAGGAAAATGTAACCATCCGTGGTAAATTAGATGCGGGTTTAAATTTAAAATGTCGTCTTTCTTCTTTGAAAAAGCAGGATATTGGACGTATCAGGTTAGGGGGAAGATTGGCTTTAAAGGATTTTGAGTTAAAAGACACTGCTAAAGATTTTAATTTTTTAGGTAATGCCGATTTAAAATTCAGTGATAGTGAAACTTTGCAGGCCGAATTGGATATCAGAGAAATAATATTGAATAGTAGGAAATTTGTTTCAGAGATAGATCGGATGAAAGCGAAGGTTGTTTCAACCAATCCTCAAGATACCACAAAGATTGTCACTTTGCAATGTGAATTGGAAATGAATAAATTGCGTGCGAATATAGGAGATTCGCTTAAAATATATAGTGGCAAGACTGCTGGAACTGGCGAACTTGCTCCGAAGGAACAAAATTCGGCGATGCCGATGATTAGCTTTTCCATGCGTACGGATTCTCTTTTCTTTAATGCCAATGAAACGAAGTTGGCGTTAGGCGTGGCAGGTATTAAGGCGAAATTGGAAAAGAAAAATGATTCGTTATGGATACCTCGGGGGATTGTTGGTTTTGATAGGTTGTTGGTACATACTCCTGAATTTGGTTTACCTTTACGAGTACGTAAGACAGCTGTAACAGTAGATGGTCCGAAAATAACATTAAGAAATGCCTCTTTGAAAATAGGGCATTCAGATATGGTTGCTACCGGTGAGGTAATGGGATTATATCGTGCGATGACTAAAAATGAAACTTTAAAAGCGCGTTTAGCAATCTCTTCTGAGATGATTGATTGTAATCAATTGATAAATTCATTCTCTTTATCTGAAGATTCAGTATCTGTGGCGGTGACAGACACAGTGTCTCCAACAGAAATGAAGCTGTTTGTGTTACCGGGTAATTTGGATTTTGAATTACAGACAGATTTGAAAAAAGTAGTGTTTGAAAAGGTGGAATTTGAAGATGTGTGTGGAAAGGTAGATTTGAAAAATCGTACATTATATTTAAGAAATTTGGAAATGCGTGCATTGGATGCTGATATGAAGGCGGTTATGGTATATCGTGCGGATTCAGTCAGAGGAGGATATACAGGCTTTGACTTTAAAATTAGGGATATAAATATAGCTAAGCTGGTAGATTTTATACCTTCAATGGATACCATTGTACCTATGCTGAGATCTTTTGAAGGAAGGGTTCAGTTTGATGTGGCTGCAGAGGCACGTCTGGATTCAAATATGAATATTCGTATACCTACTTTGCGTTCGGCCATGTATATAAAAGGGGACAGTTTGGTGTTGATGGATGGTGAGACCTTTGCCGAAATTTCAAAGATGTTGATGTTTAAAAATAAAAAGAAGAATGTATTTGATAGTATTTCGGTTAATGTAGTTGTTAATGACGGTAGTGTTCTTGTTTATCCATTTCAAGTGTCTATAGATCGTTATAAAGCTGCCATAGGGGGAGAGCAAGGACTGGATATGAATTTTAAATATCATATATCCATTTTGAAATCGCCTTTGCCTTTTAAGGCTGGAGTGAATATTTCCGGTAATCTGGATAAGATGAAAATACGTGTAGGTAAAGCCAAATATAAAGATGATGTGACTCCTGCTGCCATTCATAAAGTAGATAGTACGCGTATGGATTTAGGAAGGCGTATTGTGGAACGGTTTCATCGTATTGTAGGGGTAAGATAGAAAAGGGATTTATTTTGTTTATATAAAAAAGCTCCTTCACGAAAGTCATGAAGGAGCTTTTCCTTTGTGTTGTTACATTATATAATAAACCATTATCCACATCTCGATGTGCCACAAGTCTTGCAGATCAAGCATCCTTCTTGATATACGAGAGTTTCATTTCCGCAATTGGGACATTTTTGTCCTTCGGCACTAGTACCATCTGTTACATATTTTTTCAGTGCTCGTTCTACACCATTTTTCCATGTGTTAATGTTTTCACTGTCAAGTTGCAGAGAATCTACCAGTTTGATAACACGATCAATAGGCATTCTCCAACGAAGTACACCCGAAATCAATTTAGCATAGTTCCAATATTCTTTGTTGAACTTTTCAGACAAACCTTCAATGGTTGTTTTGTATCCACGTTTGTTTTCAAACTGGAAATCATATCGTTTGTTGCCTTCTTCATCAATGTTTTTGATGATGCGTCCGGTAGTGACCGATTTGGGCAATGAAATACCTTCTTCATCATCTTGCAGACCGGTAAAGATTTCGTATGGATGTCCATCCAACAAGCCTACAAATGCAACCCATTTTTCTTTGTTGTTTTGGAAACGTACTACTTCCGCTTCCAGTACTTTGGGGCGCACTTCTACTACCGTAGGTGGTTTGCAAGGGGGAAGTTCTTCTTTTTTGTCTTTCTTGTCCTTTTTGGTAGAAAGTAAAACTCCGGAGCGGGAGCCATCACGATAAACGGTACATCCTTTGCATCCTGAACGCCATGCCTCTACATACAAGCGGTTTACCAATGCTTCATCTACGTCATTGGGCAAATTGATAGTTACGCTGATTGAATGGTCAACCCATTTTTGGATGCGTCCTTGCATTTTTACTTTCATCAGCCAGTCTACATCATTTGATGTGGCTTTATAATAAGGTGACTTTTCTACCAATTTGTCAATTTCTTCTTGTGTATAACGCTTGGTGGGATCGTAACCGTTTACTGTCATCCATTCCACAAATTTATGGTGGAATACAATATATTCCTCAAATGCATCTCCTGTTTCATCTACAAAATCTACGTGTGTCTGAGGATCATTCGGATTGACTTTTCTTCTACGTTTATACACCGGCATAAACACCGGCTCTATGCCGGAAGTAGTTTGGGTCATTAGGCTGGTAGTTCCGGTGGGAGCTATGGTCAGGCAGGCGATATTACGTCGTCCGTATTTTTTCATCTCCTCATATAATTCTGGATCAGCTTCTTTTAAGCGGTTGATGAACGGATTGTTTTTTTCTCGTTCACTGTCATAGATAGCGAATGCTCCACGTTCTTTTGCCATGTTAACAGATGAACGATAGGCTTCCAGAGCGATTGTTTTATGTACTTGTTCAGAAAACTCTGTTGCTTCTTCTGTTCCGTAGCGTAACCCCATAGCGGCAAGCATATCCCCTTCAGCTGTGATACCTACGCCTGTACGTCTTCCCTGTCCGCTCTTTTTATAAATTTTTTCCCATAAATGTTTCTCTGCTTCTTTTACTTCCTCACTTTCGGGATCGGAATCGATTTTAGCTATGATTTTCTCGATTTTTTCCAATTCCAAGTCAATGATGTCATCCATAATGCGCTGGGCCAATGCCACATGCTTTTTGAATAAGTCGAAATCAAAGTAAGCCTCCTTTGTATAAGGGTTTACTACGTATGAGTATAAGTTGATAGCTAATAAGCGACAAGAATCGTAGGGACACAGGGGTATTTCACCACAAGGATTGGTAGAAACAGTACGATATCCTAAATCGGCATAACAGTCTGGTACGGATTCACGGATGATGGTGTCCCAAAATAATACACCGGGTTCAGCAGACTTCCATGCGTTATGGACAATCTTTTTCCATAACGCAGATGCATCAATGTCTTTCGTGAAAACAGGTTGATCGGAATCTACCGGGTATTGTTGTTTGTAAGGAGTGCCATTTACAGCTGCCTGCATAAATGCATCATCTAGTTTCACGGATACATTAGCACCGGTTACTTTGCCTTCGGTCATTTTGGCATCAATAAATGCTTCTGAATCTGGATGCTTGATGGATACGCTTAACATTAAAGCACCACGACGTCCGTCTTGCGCTACTTCACGTGTTGAATTGGAATAACGTTCCATGAAGGGCACCAGTCCGGTGGAAGTCAGTGCTGAATTTTTAACCGGAGAACCTTTTGGTCGTATATGAGATAAATCATGTCCTACGCCACCACGACGTTTCATTAATTGTAC
Source organism: Phocaeicola sp. RTP21359st1_B8_RTP21360_211022 (assembly GCF_040911965.1). Taxonomy (NCBI): domain Bacteria; kingdom Pseudomonadati; phylum Bacteroidota; class Bacteroidia; order Bacteroidales; family Bacteroidaceae; genus Phocaeicola; species Phocaeicola sp. RTP21359st1_B8_RTP21360_211022. Next base: position 9,732 of record NZ_JBDFXP010000042.1, on the reverse strand, counting down.
TTGTTCCTCATCAATGCGGATTATACCTCCGTATGAGTCGGCTGCTCCATCAATTCCAATGACAAAGCAGTTTGATAAGGAAGCCACTTGAAAGTCGTTCCCGATACCTGTCATAGGGCTACCTTGCGGAACAATGTATTTAAAGTGATCCAATAATTCGTAAAGCTGCTGTGCGTTTAACCCGTTCTGATATTTAGCTTCAATGCGGGCTACTTCATTTGCAATGCGCCAATGCATATCTTCGGGAGACTTTTCGAAAATGTTCCCGAAAGAATCTTTTACTGCATATTTGTTTACCCAAACCCTTGCAGCAAGTTCATCACCTTTGAAGTATTGTAAAGATGCTTCAAAAGCTTCGTCATAGGTGTACGTTTGTCTTTCCACTTTTATTTTTAGATTTACTGTAATATCAATAAGTTGTTTTAGTGTAGAAGTTACAACTCATTATAATAAAAGTTTCGGCAAAGCTATATATGTTTTTTCAATTAACAAAATAAAAAGCAGATAAGTTTTCAACAAATTGAAAGTTATCCAAGAATATTTGTTAATTTATTGATTATCAAAAGATATATATGCTTGCTTATTTGTAGAAGTTTTCTGTTTTGAAAATTTTGATGGAGGGGATGAGTGATTGACTAGTTGAAAAGGCCAGATTCTTAGCATATAATATTTTGCAAAAAATGCATTATTACTCTTTTCTTTTTTTATCTTTGCAAGAAAAATATATATGGAATCGATAAATAATAGACGGACGATCCGTAAATATAAGCAGGAAGATATTTCTGCTTCTTTGTTAAATGATTTGCTTGAAAAGGCGTTCCGTGCTTCTACAATGGGTAATATGCAATTATATAGTGTGATTGTGACTCGTGACAAGCAGATGAAAGAGAGATTGGCACCTGCCCATTTTAATCAACCGATGGTAACAGGTGCTCCGGTTGTACTGACTTTTTGTGCGGATTTTAACCGTTTTAGTAAATGGTGCAGAGAGCGTAAGACGGTACCGGGTTATGACAATCCCATTTCTTTTTTGAATGCTGCTACGGATGCATTGCTTGTGACTCAGAACTTTTGTACATTGGCTGAGGAAAATGGATTAGGTATTTGTTTTTTGGGAACAACGATTTATAATCCTGATCAAATTATTGATATCCTTCAGTTGCCGGAATTGGTTATGCCGGTGGCTACTATTACAGTAGGATATCCGGATGAATGCCCTCCACAAGTCGATCGTCTTCCTATAGAGGGTATTTTGCATGAAGAATTGTATCATGATTATACCAAAGAGGATATTGATCGTATTTATAGATATAAAGAGTCACTTCCGGAAAATCATCAGTTTATTAAAGAAAATCATAAGGAAACACTGGCTCAGGTATTTACTGAGGTCAGATACAAGAAGTCGGATAATGAATGTATGTCTGTAACTTTGAAAGAAACCTTGAAGAAACAGGGTTTTGAGAAGTGAATTGCCGGGAACTATCAATCTTAAAACAGAGGTGCGCAGAGGGAAATAAAGAAAATGCCCTTTGCGCACCTCTGTGGTTTTATTCTATTTCCTTTTGAGAGAAGCTTCAATTTCCTCAATATTCGCTTTAAATGCTTTGTCAACCTCTACTTGGTCTTTTACTATTTTGCAAGCGTGCAATACGGTTGCATGATCTTTATTACCTATTAATTGACCAATTTTGGAAGAAGAGGAGTCTGTATGTTTTTTGGCCAGATACATAGCTACCTGACGTACTTGTACCACTTCTCTTTTTCTTGTTTTAGTATGGATGGCAGATTCTTCTATCTCGTAATGGCTGCATACTTTCTGTATGATATCTTCTACTGTGACAGGCTTGCTCTCACAACAGCGTACAGCTTTTCGTACAATTCTTTCAGCCAAATCCAAATCAACATCACGCTTGAAAATAATGGATTGTGCCAAAAGTGAATTAATGATGCCCTCTAATTCACGTACACTTTCATTTACGTTTTCAGCAATATAATTAATTACTGTTTCCGGTATATTCAAACCGTCACGACGTATTTTATTACGTAAGATATTCTTTCTCAATTCTACGTCCGGCTTTTCCAATTCGGCCACTAAGCCCCATTTAAAGCGGGTCAGAAGGCGTTCTTCCATACCTTGTAGCATTACCGGCGCACGGTCAGAAGTCAGAATAAGTTGCTTACCGTTCTGGTGCAGATGGTTAAAGATGTGGAAGAATGTGTTCTGGGTTTTGGTTACTCCGGCGAATTCTTGAATATCATCAATAATCAAAACGTCTATGGTTTGATAAAAACTAATGAAATCATTGAAATGATTGGTACGAACAGAGTCAGTGTATTGCACCTGAAACAGATGTGCTGATACGTACAATACTCTTTTTTCAGGATATAATTCCTTGATGCGGGTACCAATAGCATTAGTCAAGTGAGTTTTGCCCACACCGGATGGTCCATACAAAAACAAAGGGTTGAATGTTTTTGCCGGATTTTTAGCTACAGTTTCTCCTACTGTACGTGAGAACTCATTACTATTTCCTTTTATGAAATTCTCAAAATTGTAATTTGGATTCAAATGTGGGTCTAAATCCTGCGGAGCCGGTGCCTGCATTGGATTAGGTGCCTTGTTACCATCTCGTATAACTGTTTGTGTGGGTAGTGCTGAAGAGCGTTTGCTTCCCTCCATGTTAACAGTTATATGGTTGGTCTTATCGGTCAAGATACAATACATAAGCTGCGTTCCCTCCCCAATTTCTTTATATAGGGCAGCGCGCAGCAAGTCCACAAACTTTTCTTCTAGAAATTCATAGAAGAATGGGCTGGGGACGCCAATTGTCAGTGCCTTGTCCTCATATTTAAGCGGTACGATAGGCTCAAACCACGTTTTAAAGGTCGTTTCTGGTACGTTGTCTCTGATAAGGTTCAGGCAACGACCCCATAAAACGACGTGATCGTTTTCAATCATATGAAACATTTATTATAAAAAGCGAAACTTCTACAATGCAAATTTCGAAATGAATTTCTGAAAAAACAAATCGCTTTTTTCTTGCTTTTTATTTTTAAAGAGTAATATCTTTAGTTTCAGTTACTTATAAAAACCTCTATCTAAAGGCTTTTGAAAGATTCTTGTTGTTTGATAATTGACTGATTCTTAGCTGACTATCAGTCAAAATAGGCTTTTATTTATTTTAAATGAAATAAGTCTACATGGTATTTCTTCCCTATTTGCAGTCATTTACTGAAAATAAGTGGAAAAATGGTTGAGTAGACTTATTTAGAATATTTTTAAATTAGCAAATCTGTTACTTATCTTTCTTGCCAAACAAAGAGAAATGTACATAACGTTTAGGATGCGCTTTCAAATCCTCCAATAAGGTTGCAGCGTTTGCTGTCGTCGCACTCAAATTTTGGTAGAAAGTAGGATCATTGAATAGCAATCCGATACTGTTGTCCTTGCGATTGAGTTTTTCTGTCAGCATTTGTACATTATATAAAGTGGAGTCTATTTTATTGAATGTTGAAGCATAATCAATACCTTTCAAATTGTCGCTGATAGCAATGAAGTTATCAGCAATTGTGTTTAATTTTCCAGTAAGTTGCGGAAGATCCTTTTGCATTAACATGTTTAATTGACGTGTTGTCACATCCAGATTGGCTGTCAGTTTTTCTGCGTTGTGCAAGGTTGCACTCAATGCAGGATCAGCTAATATTTTATTTAATGAATATAGGATAGAATCCATTTTGGGTAACATCTGCTCTATTTGAGGAACTAGCTTTTCTTCAGCGGCTCCCATGAGCCCCGCATTCGTTTTGCCGGGCAGGGTATCTCCCGGTTGATAGTATTCTGTAGAATTAAAGTTAAGGAGTAAGTTCATCTTTACCGTTCCCAGCATTTCTGTAACCAGTTCTCCTGTACTTCCTTTGGGGATACGCATTTCCTTGTCCACTTCCACTTCTACTGTGACATGTCCCGGTTTTGCATAGTTGTAATTGATATTTCTTACTGTACCTACTTTATAACCATTGGCAAAGACGGGGCTTGATCCGGCTAATCCGTTTATATTTGTATATTCTACATAATAGTAATTGGCAGATTGGAACATATTTATTCCTTTCAGGTAGTTGATACCAAAGATCAGCATAGCTAATGCAGCGATGCCTATTAATCCTATTTTTACCTCTTTCGTCATTTCAATTATACCTTTTATATTATCTATTCTTTTTAAATTCTTTGATGGCTTCGTTCACATTCATTTTCTCTCCGTTTTTGAAAGCGATAATGAAAGCGTCCTTAAATTTAGGAGTAATATTACGTTTCATGCGTAGTATTTTATTATAATCCGTATTTTCTCCGTAAGTATATTTATAAAGTCCTTTTTCGCGGTAATAGCTAACAGGTGATACACCTTTCAGTTGTTTACTTCCTTTGGGCAATATTTTGTTTGATACCAATATTTGTATTTTAAATACAGGCTTGGCAGATGTTCGGGCTTGGTCGCCTGTGATCTTTTTTTGTGTGGCAGGCACAGACTTTTTGGTAACCTTGTCCGGTTCCGTTGCAGTGTCCGGTTCCGCAGTTTGTATTTCTATTCTTGATTCTTTCGGTTTGTTTTCTGGTTCCGGTAATTCTTGTTCTTGTACTCTGCTGCGGCCGATGGGGGCGTCATGTTCGCGCTTGTAATTGAGGAATGCTTTATAAATGCTGTTAGATAACGCCGTAGTGCCTGCATCGGATAAAAGATATTGTTCTTCATCCGGTGTTGAGATATAGCCTAATTCAACCAAAACACTAGGCATGGAAGTGGCACGTAGAACTAGGAATCCGGCTTGATGTACTCCTTTGTCTATTCGTTTGGCTGTATTCTTGAATTGTTTTTGGATAAGAGTGGCTAATTTTACACTCTTCTCCATATTTTTGTCTTGTACAAATTCAAAAATAATATAGCTTTCAGAAGAATTTGGATTGAATCCGGCATAACGTTGTTCATAATTATCCTCTATCAAAATAACCGAGTTCTCTTTTTTAGCAACTTCTAAATTTTCTTCAGTACGGTGGAGTCCTAACGTATAAGTCTCTGCTCCCCGTACAGTTCTGCCACGGGCTATGGAATTAGTATGTATAGAGATGAATAAATCGGCCTTGGCATTATTGGCTATTTGTGCACGACGATCCAAAGGGATAAAGACATCTGTTTTCCGGGTATATATTACCTTTACGTCATTACAGTTATTTTGGATCAGTTGTCCTACTTTTAAAGCTACGTTCAGATTGATGTTTTTTTCTTTTCCACGTCTGCCGATAGCACCGGGATCATGTCCGCCATGACCGGGATCAATGACGACTACAAAGTCCTTTCCCTTTGCCGCCAGGCAGAAACAGGGAAAGACCAGCCACAGGCTACACAACAGGAATATTATTTTAAGTCTATCGGTTTTCATATCAATTAAGTTGCAAATGTAGCGATTTTTAGTGAAAACTCGGCTTTTGTCTTTAAGTTTTGCGTTTTTTATTCGAAACTTGCCACAAAACCCGAAAAATAGACGAGTGTTTGGACTAAATTCTTTTATTTTGTATTCTGAAATAAATATTAAAAGATGGATTTGTTTAAGTTTATGAAGAATTGGACGTTACCTCTAGCGATGCTTGCAGGAGTTATCGGTTATTTTGTTTTTGCCAACTTCACTTTTCTGGAGCCGACAAAGCCATTTATGAATGGGTTGATTTCTTTTTTAACTCCTTCCTTGATTTTTGCCCAATTGTTGCTTACATTCTGTAAAATTGAACCAAAAGAGTTGGTTCCTAGAGTATGGCATGGCTGGTTGTTGGCTATTCAAGCCATTTCTTGCGGTATTATTGCGTTGTTGTTAATATTTTGTCCGATGGATGAATCTTATAAGGAGATATTCGAGGCGGCTATGGTTTGTCTTATTTGTCCTACTGCTACGGCAGCGGCAGTAATTACGGGAAAACTAGGTGGAAGTGCTTCCAGTTTGACTACTTATACATTGCTTTCAAATATTTTGGCTGCAATAGCAGTTCCTTTGATATTTCCATTGGTTGAACCACATACAGATGTTACTTTTGGTATTGCTTTTCTTAAGATTTTAAGTAAGGTTTTTCCATTGTTGCTTGCACCGTTTTTTATCGCTTTATTATTCCGTTATTATATTCCCCGGCTCCACAAGTTTTTACTGAAATATCATACTTCGGCTTTTTATTTATGGGCGGTAGCATTGACCATTGTAATGGGGCAGACTACTCGCTCTTTGGTTAATAGTACTGCTGATGTAACGGTAGAGATGTTGATTGCTTTTGCCGGTTTAGTAACTTGTTGTTTACAATTTTATTTTGGTAAAAGAATTGGTAGTGCATATAATGACCGTATAAGTGCAGGACAGGCATTGGGGCAAAAAAATACAGTACTAGCTATTTGGATGGCGGTTACGTATCTTAATCCTTTATCGTCTGTCGGTCCGGGTAGTTATGTGGTGTGGCAAAACATTATCAACTCATGGCAGCTATGGAAAAAGAGAAAGAATGAGATAAAATAATGAATATAAGATATTGATATTTAGTTATTTGCTGTTTATATTCATCTTTTCCTTTGTTTTTCCGATTTTCCTATTAATTCCAATAAATGCGTTTATTTTGTTACCAGTTTGTTACTCGAATAGCGTTGAGTAACAAAAAAAATATCTATATTTGCCATCGGTAACAAAATAAAAACATAAGTATGGCGAAGAAGAAACAAGAGGCAAAATTGAAGGAGCCTGTAAGAATCCGGTTTAAGCAACTTGCCAATGGTAATCAGTCTATCTATTTGGACTATTACACTGGTGATGTTATTCTTTGGAATGAAAACAAGATAATGAGTGTCAGTAGCGGTCACCTCACCATAAAATTGTCAAACTTCTTAATAGATATAATAAAAATTGCAGAATGTTTTGTTTATAAAATATAAATAACTAATTTTGCAGCTCAAAATCAGAACAAAGCATAGATATTAATGAAACATTTGTCCTACATATTAGCTTTATGGGTGCTGTTATTATCAACAGTTCCATGCTTTCTTGAAGACAAATGTCTGTTTCAATGTGCTAATGAACAAACAGAAGAACCATGTGCTGATAATGATGGTTCCTCATGTACAGACTGCAATTGTTCACCATTTCTACATTGCAACACATGCACAGGTTGTCCAATACCCAAATTGTTTCATTCACCAACCGCCGAATTAATTCTATTAAATAATAACCTTTCGTTTTACAAAGAGAAAATGATTCCTCATTTCTCTTCCTCAATTTGGCAGCCGCCTAAGCTGATGAATTTAGCAGATTTCTGTATGTCATAATTAATATGACCTCACCATTTATTTATTAAATTCATGATGATGAAACCGCTGTTTCATCACCAGTACGTCGTGCACTTATTATAATACAGATTAAGTGTGTGGCACTAAATTGACAAAACAAGAAAAATGAAAATTAAATTAATAGCACTGGCAATAATTACATTGCTGGCACAAAGCATTTGTGCGCAAAACATATTTAAAGCAATCGTTAAAGACGGAGATACTAAAGAGATACTGGTTGGCGTGAATGCCGTTCTTAATAAAACCGCCAATGGAGCAAGCTCAGATGAAAACGGAATAATCACCATTTCGAACATACCTGACGGAAAGCAACATATCACATTCAGCTACTTAGGCTATGAATCGGAAACCAAATCATACACATTCCCTTTATCTTCTTCAGCTCCGGTCGAAATCTTCTTGGAACAAGATGATGAAATGCTGGAAGAAGTTACCATTTCTTCAACCAGAGGTACACGCACTATTCAAAACATCCCGACCCGTGTTGAATTTATTTCAAGCGAAGAACTAGGAGAAAAAGGGAGCATGAAACCGGGCGACATTCGTATGTTACTAAACGAAAGCACAGGTATTATCACCCAGCAAACTTCTGCCACATCCGGAAATGCATCAATCCGCATACAAGGATTGGATGGCAGATATACACAAATATTAAAAGATGGATTCCCCGTTTTTGCTGGTGCAGCGAGCGGACTGGGATTATTGCAAACGCCACCTCTTGACTTAAAACAAGTGGAAATCATCAAAGGCTCAACTTCAACTTTATATGGCGGTGGAGCAATAGCAGGCTTGATTAATCTTATCTCAAAAACTCCCGAAGAGAAAAGAGATTTAGGTCTGCATCTTAACGGGACATCCGGAAAAGGTTTGGACGTCAGCGCTTTCTATGGGCAACGATTCAAAAAGGTCGGTACAACCATTTTTGCTTCCTACAACAGAAATTGGGCTTACGACCCCTCTAACACCGGATTCACAGCCATTCCGCAGTTTGACAGATATGTCTTCAACCCCAAATTATTTCTCTATTTTTCAGAGAACACGCAAATGAGTGTAGGGCTAAATGCTATGTTTGAAGACCGTTTGGGCGGGGATATTGAGTATATTAAAGGAAATGGAAATGACACACATTCCTATTTCGAGAAAAACAAGACTCAAAGACATTCCACACAACTGACATTCGAACACAAATTCGGCGAAAAAGACAGAATTGATTTCAAAAACAGTGTAACATACTTCAATAGAAATATCGGTGTACCCACTTATACTTTTGAAGGTACTCAGGTATCTACCTTTAGTGAATTGACTTACACACGCACGAATCAAAAAACAGAATGGGTGGCTGGTCTCAACTTATGGACAGACAAATTTGATGAAAAGAAACTTACTGATTTTCAGTTAAGAGACTACAACCAGACAACCATGGGAGCATTCGTACAAAACAATTGGGAGGCAACAAAATGGTTGAATCTGGAAACCGGATTAAGAGCAGACTATATTCCGGATTATGGCGCAGCAATTCTACCACGAGTTTCTGCACATTTCAAAATTACGGATAAGTTTTCATCTCGACTTGGAGGAGGATTTGGCTATAAATCACCTACCATATTTACAGAGGATAGCGAAAGGCTACAATATCAGAATGTATTGCCAATTGATAAAGACAATAACAAGCTCGAAAGAAGTTATGGTTTGAATTTAGACTTTAATTATGTCACATCAATCTTCGATGGAAATGTAACTTTCAGCATAAACCAATTATTCTTCTACACTTATCTCGATAATCCTTTATTATTGCAATCTACAAAAGATGGGCTATATCGACTTAACAACATATCCGGCAATACAGATAGCAAAGGAGGAGAAACGAATGTAAAAATCGGATACAAAGATTTCCACTTATACTTAGGCTATACATACACCGATACCCGAACCAAAGAAAATGGGGTGAAACAAGAGAATATATTAACTCCGAAACATAGGTTGAACAGTATTCTAATGTATGAAGTAGAAGATAAATGGAAAATAGGATTAGAGGCTTATTATTTCAGCCCCCAAAAACTAGGAGACGGACAAAAAGGAAAACAATATGTGGTGTGCGGCTTCATGATTGAAAAAATATGGGAGATGTTTTCATTGTATGCTAACTTTGAAAACTTCACCGACAGACGGCAAACCCGCTTTGATACTATATATACCGGAAGTATATCTAATCCTGTTTTCCGGGATATTTATGCTCCTTTGGATGGATTTGTAATGAATGCGGGTGTTAAACTCAGATTTTAAATTATAAAATGGCACTATAAAATATTTTGTGTAAATGGAAAATACGGGATTCAAAATCGAGTTCCGTATTTTTTATTTTATA
>NZ_JBDFXP010000041.1:0-45998 GCF_040911965.1 Phocaeicola sp. RTP21359st1_B8_RTP21360_211022 | reverse complement strand
AAAATCCAAATGACTTCAATTGGAGATGAAACAAAAGAGGCCATCTCAACTCTATTTTGAGACAGCCTCTTTTTGTTCTATCAATCATACGTTTTCAATCAGTAATAGAAAATACCAATACTCCTGCTGTAGGAATTACCGGCTCTCCTATCAGCACTTTGGCTCCCGAAGGAAGTACGAACTTATAAGGTTTATCTGTATAATTCAGTACAATCCCCATACCATTGCGGTACTCTAAAGTAACACCGTATGGTAAATCCATCACAGGAATATTCAATTGCGCATATAGTTTCTTCAAAATATCTTTCTCCAATAATCCGTCCGTACTATCCACTCCCACGTAAGTAACAGTACCTTTTCCCAACTTACGAGTAGTGACTGCCGGTTTTCCTTCATAAAATTCCTGTGTATAAGTAGCCCATACTTGTGAATCCTTACCCGGTTTCAATATCTCTCCCCAAGTATTCCACGTATATTCTTTTCCATCCATCCGTAATTTGCCCAGTTCTTCAGGAAGTAATAAATCATAAAACTCCATTTCATTACCGGTCAGTTCATTTATCATGGAACCGAAAGGAGCTTCGGGTAAACGTCCATGGCGGTCTTTTTGGGCTGTACGACAAGTTAAGACCAAATTACCACCCTTCTTTACATAATCAGTCCATCTGTCTACCAATGCCTTGTCAGCCAATTGATAAGCCGGAGCTATGATCACAGGATAAGAGGAGAACTCCTTGCTTTCACTGATAAAATCTACGGGCGCGCCAAAAGATTTCAACGTGCGATAATATTTCTCAATATGCCCTAATGTATTCCATGTACGATTTTGCTTCTGGCGCTCAATGCTCCATGAATTTTCATGATTAAAAAGAATGGCAGTACGACGCGCCAAATAATCGGCCGGTTTCACCTCACGAGCTGCAACCTGTCCCCGCAGCTGTCTGATTTCTTTCATGAACTGCTCATATTCACGTCCACCGGGAGTTACCGTTGTTCCGTCTGTACCTACAATGCCGTAGTGATATTGTTCCGTGCCATACAGAGGCTGGCGATAACGATAAGTACAGATAAAGTCGCCTCCACCGGCAAATACGCTCCACATCCATAAACGGATAGCTCCGGGCAGCGGTTGAGGATTGATACTCCCCCAATTCACCTGCCCTGGCTGAAGTTCCATTACTCCATAAGTACCTTGTATGGGTCTGAAAAAGTCATTGGCAAAAGCAATACGCAACGGATTTCCCACTCGATATCCGCGACGGCCGATCCCTTCATTGTCTCCATACACCATATAGCGAGTATAACTTTGAAAATCAAGTGCAGGGCTGCCACCTATATGTCCTTCCTCATAATTAGGAATATAGTTAGTAGTCACCCATTGGTTCTTTGCATATTTTTTAATCAACAAACATTGTTCATTCAAAAAGTCGTTTGTCTGACTGGCAGCAAAACGGCGGTAATCCAAAATCTGATGATGATTCATAAACATCTGGGCAGTTTTAGGAAGAGTTATTTCATCAAAAGAAGAATAAACCTCACTCCAAAAAGCCGTTCCCCAGGCATCATTCAATGCTTTAATGTCATGATGATATTTTTCACGTAAAAAATCCCGGAAAGCCAGTTCGGCTTTCGGATTATAATCAAATTGTACGGCCGGCTCATTATCGAGCTGCCAGCCGATTATTCTGGAATCATTTCCATAATGCTGAGCTAACTTCTCTATCATTTTATAAGCCAGTTCTCTATAAACGGGAGAAGCAAAAGAAGCATGTTGACGTGCTCCGTGATCAAGCACGGTACCATTTTCATTTTTAATCAAAATTTCAGGGTATTTACGGCTCAGCCATACCGGTGGAGTTGCCGTAGAAGTACACATAATGACTTTCAAATCATATTTGGCAGCCAAAGCCACCGCTTTATCCAACCAGGCAAAATCATATTTTCCCTCTTCCGGTTCCAATTGCGCCCAAGCAAATTCCGCGAAATGGGTGAATTCAAAACCCAAATCGTGCATCTGTTTAAAATCTCTCTCCCATTGACTCTCATCCCAATGCTCAGGATAATAATAAGCACCGGTCAAGGTCAAATCCTTGTCTTTAAACCAAGGCTGTTGTGCAAAAAGTCCTCCGGCCAAAGAACAAGCCAAAAGAACGGTCACAAATCGTTTTTTCATGATAAAATAGTAATTTAATAGATTTTCCATTCCCATAATCCGGCTGCACCTTTATCTATGTGCAAACGCAAATAACGTACTTTATCTCCCACCGTTACCACATGAGGTGAACATGCCTTCACCTCTTTTACTCCGGCACAAGGTTGCCAATTAGTACCATCATTGGATTTTTCGAGATGCCAGGCATGGCCTTCAGCAGGGTGTACAAAGGCAAATTGACACTCCGTTACCTGCATGGCTTCACCCAAATCCACCATCAGCCAAGGATGATCATCATTTGTTTCTGCCATCCAGCGTGTTCCATTAGACCGGTCGCCTGCATTTCCAGGGTGATATATATGTGTGCGTTCCACCTTGACAAGCGAAGTTTTATCAGCCAAAGGACAATTAGGCTGAGTTTCTATTTCAACCTTAGAAGTACGGGGAGAACGTACGCTGGATGCACTGAAAGAAGCTTTCAGCGCCTTATTTTCGCGCTGTTCCTGGCTGACAGCCAAGTAACCAACTCCCTTTTCATCAGGAACAAGTGTCTTTATAGTGCCATCCTCATTAAATTCCATCCGATTGGCATATACTTGGCGGGTAGTTCCTCCGTCACCGTACTCCAGATATACGAAAATATAATCGTCTGTTTCTTCATTATAAAATACATTCCCATGTCCCGGCCCCCAAACATTATCGGCAATGGATGAAAAAAGAAAAATATCATTGCCTTCGGGCTTTTCAAAGCCCGACAAAGGGGACTGCCGGCTCATCATGTAAGCATTTACATAATTCTGATTCCCTCTCAAAGTATAGATGTAATAATAAATACCTTTACGTTTAAACATAACCGGCCCTTCCGAATACCCTTGACGAGCCGTACTCATCACAACAGTATCACCGGTTAAATGCTGCCAATCGTCAGTCATACGGGCAGCCATCCGGCGGCGCCAGAATAAATAAGCAGTTCCATCATCATCCACAAAAGGTTCCCCATCTATATCCGGAGCAATACAAGATTGATCAAACCCATCCAAAGAATGAGAAGATATAGAATTACGTCCGGCAAAAAGGAAAGGACCTTCGGGACGGTCGGACTTCAGCACATAGGTACGTGCATTCTCATCCGGTTTTACAAAAGTGGTATAAAGATAATATTCACCATTCTTCTCCACTACTCTGCCGGGTGCCCAATAACGAAAATATCCCGTCTTTTTCTCTCCTTTGGCATTGACATATTCATGTCCTTTATGCCAATCGAATCCCACAATATGTGATCCGTCAAAACTCCAGTTTACAAAATCTTTAGATTTCCATACCACAGGAGTCCCTGCTTGTGACAATCCTTTATCAATATCAGTAGTACCATAAAGATAATAAGTATCACCAAATTTGGATAAAGAAGGATCAGCGATATTATCCGGAATAAGAGGATTGAAGTGATGGATACGAAGCAATTTATCAAGTACAGCCTTCTCTACGGTAAAAGCAGTTCCGTGACGGGTTCCTTTTGGAAAAGATACACGGTCGGACACATCTTCCCATGTCTTTCCATGATCACGACTGCAAACAGCTCCATATTGATGATTACGGTATTTATCAAAATAGACATAAAGAGCATCATCTACAAAAAGTGGCGCAGGTCCCTCACACCAATAATTTCCTGTAATGGAAGGAGAAACGGTAGTAGGAAATCCATCCTCTATCCGTGTTGTCCGTGTTATTCTCAAATTCTTCTCTGCCGGCAACGAGTTTTCATTCTTCACCACCATAATCAAGTCTTTCATCACCGGATCGCGTACAATAGCTGCATCAATCACACTGAAATCGGGATTAAAGAACAGTTTGGTTTCAGAAAATGTATTAAAATCCTTCGTCGTAACATAGTAAATACGATGGTTCAGCCCTTTCTCACTCTCAATGACCGGCACTTCCTTGTGACGTCCGGGAATGGTCGTTGCCCAAAAAATATAATAAGTTTGCGAAGGTTCATCATAAAACAATTCAGGTGCCCAGCAATTATGTGCAGCAGGCTCATGCATCATTACCGGAATAGAACGCTGCTCACTCCAATGGATTAAATCGGGAGAAGAGGCGTAACCTATAATCCGGTCTGTCCAACTGGAAGTCCACACCATGTGAAAGGTTCCGTCCGGCGCCTGACAAATACTAGGGTCACGCATCAGACGATCCTTCCCGACCGTAGGTATCAAGAAAGATTTTCCATGATTCAGAGGAGTCCATGTCAGCCCATCCAAACTATAAGCCAAATGAAGACCGTCCCGACTATCATTAATGAAATAAGAGAACAAATAAGCCGTATCACCGGCAAATAATCCGGCAACCGTTCCTAACAAGCAGAACAAACTGAATAATCGTTTTTTCATGTATACAATGATTTAATTGTGAGTATACAAAGATAAAAAGAGATTTGGACTTTTTTCTGCACATACAAGGCATATCCATGTAAAATCGTACAAATATATCGCACATTACCCCTATTTTATACGAATTTCCATCTATATGTACTTCTTTCTATTTACATGCAGATGAAAAGACCTTAATTTAGCAACATCAAATTCAAAGTAAAAAGATACTATGAAAAAAACGTTATTGACAATCTGCCTAGTATGGATGTGCTTCTCGTTAAGCGCACAAAAAATTATTGACTTATCCGGAAAATGGTCATTCAGTATAGACCGTCAGGATAATGGAGAAAAGGAAAAATGGTTCAGCCACACTTTGAATGACTTCATCAACCTGCCCGGTTCCATGCCCGAGAAACAGAAAGGTGATGAGGTTACCGCAAAGACCCAATGGACAGGCAGTCTCTATGACAGTTCCTACTATTATAATCCATACATGGAAAAATACCGTAAAGAAGGTAATATTAAATTTCCATTCTTTCTGACTCCCGACAAACATTATGTAGGAGCTGCTTGGTATCAGAAAGAGGTGAATATACCTGCCGACTGGAAAGGTGAACGTATTTTGTTGTTCCTGGAACGTCCCCATATAGAAACAACCGTATGGGTGAACGGACAAAAGACAGGAATGCAGAATAGTCTTTGTGTTCCCCATCAATATGATATAACCCATTATGTCCGTCCCGGAAAATGTACTATCACCATCCGGGTGGATAATCGTATCAAAGAAATCAATGTCGGACCGGATTCGCACAGCATAACCGACCAGACCCAAGGAAACTGGAACGGCATTGTAGGACGCATCTGTCTGCAAACGACTCCGAAAACATATTTCGATGATATTCAAATATATCCGGAACCGGAACAAAAACTGGCACGTGTCAAAGTCGTCATCAAAGGTACAGGCACTGCAAAAGTAAAATTATCAGCAGAGAGCTTCAATACGGATAAAAAGCATATAGTTCCCGCCATACAACAAGAAATCAAACTTAACAAAGGAGTGACGGAAACAGAAATGGTATTACCTATGGGGAATGATATGCTGCTATGGGATGAATTTCATCCGGCCCTGTACAAACTGAAAGCAGAAGTCACCAATGGGAAAAAAACTGAGATAAAAGAAATACAATTCGGTATGCGCCGATTTGAAATCAAAGGTAAATGGTTTTATGTAAACGGGCGCAAAACCCAGCTTCGCGGAACAGTTGAAAACTGTGACTTCCCGTTGACCGGTTACGCTCCGATGGATGTAGAAAGTTGGGAACGGGTATTCCGTATCTGTCGCAGTTATGGACTGAATCACATGCGTTTCCATTCATTCTGTCCTCCCGAAGCCGCTTTTATGGCTGCCGACCGGGTAGGATTCTATCTGCAACCCGAAGGTCCGAGCTGGCCCAATCATGGTCCCAAATTAGGTTTGGGACAACCTATTGACAAATATCTGATGGACGAAACCATCGCATTAACCAAAGAATATGGCAACTATGCCTCTTATTGCATGTTGGCATGCGGAAACGAACCTAGCGGACGCTGGGTAGAATGGGTGACCAAGTTCGTAGAATATTGGGAAAAGAAGGATCCCAGACATGTATATACCGGAGCATCGGTAGGCAACGGATGGCAATGGCAACCTCGCAACCAATATCATGTAAAGGCTGGGGCACGTGGCCTGACCTGGTCCAAGAAACAACCGTCCACTCAAGACGACTATCGTTTCCAAAATCATCTTGACACCGTGAGACAGCCCTACGTATCCCATGAAACAGGTCAATGGTGCGCTTTCCCCAATTTCAATGAAATACGTAAATATACAGGCGTCAATAAAGCCAAGAACTTCGAGATTTTCAAAGACATTCTGGCTGACAACCACATGAGCGACCAAGCCCATCTATTTATGATGGCCAGCGGAAAGTTGCAAGCCCTTTGTTACAAATATGAAATAGAAAAGACACTCCGCACGCCCGATTATGCCGGTTTCCAATTATTGGCACTGAACGATTATTCGGGTCAGGGAACTGCACTGGTAGGTGTTCTCGATGTTTTCTTTGAAGAAAAAGGATATATCAACTCCGCAGAATGGAGACGTTTCTGCTCACCTACAGTTCCACTGATGCGTACAGATAAATTTGTATATAATAACAAGGAGATTTTAAAGGCGGATATTGAAGTCGCTCATTTTGGTGCCGAGGCATTAAAACAAGCAGAAATTGTATATACGTTAAAAGACGAATATGGCAAAGTATATGCGCAAGGCACATTGGCAACACAAGACATTCCTATCGGAAATTTAAATCGCACGGGTAGCCTTGAGTTTCCGCTCACTGACATCCAAGAGGCTAAAAAGCTGAATCTGGAAATACGCATTACGGGAACAGAAGCTGTAAATGACTGGAATTTCTGGGTTTATCCCGCCCAAGTGACAATAGCCGAAGGAAAAGTATACACTACCGACACCTTGGATTCGAAAGCCCTGGAAATTCTTCAGCATGGTGGAAATGTGCTTATTACAGCTGCAAGCAAAGTGAGTTATGGTAAAGAAGTGGTCCAGCAATTCACTCCTGTATTCTGGAACACCTCCTGGTTCAAAATGCGTCCTCCTCATACCACAGGTATCTTAGTGAACCCCAAACACCCGTTATTCCGTCAGTTTCCGACAGAATATCACAGCAATTTGCAATGGTGGGAACTGCTGAATCGTACTCAAGTGATGCAATTCACCCACTTTCCACCCGCTTTCCAACCTACGGTTCAAAGTATCGACACTTGGTTTATAAGCCGCAAGATAGGTATGTTATTCGAAGCCAATGTATTAAATGGGAAAGTGCTCATGACAAGCATGGACATTACCTCCCAGCCAGAGAAACGCATTGTAGCCCGTCAGATGCATAAAGCCATTTTGGATTATATGAATTCGGACCAGTTCCGTCCGCAATTTACTGTAACGCCTCAACAAATCAGTGAGTTGTTCACAAAAACAGCCGGTGACATAAAATCTTATACCAATGACTCTCCGGATGAACTAAAACCGAAAATCAATTAATAACAATCTATATCAATCATGAAACAGATAGCCCTATTAGCTCTTGGACTTTTAGCGACATTAGGAGTCGAAGCACAAACTTACAAATTCGATTTTACCACAGGTAAAAAGACGAAAGACGGTTATACCAAAATAACTCCCGCCGACAGATACTCGGAGGAAAAGGGATACGGATATGACAGACAGCCCTCTCCGGAAGGTAAAAGTACAGCTCCATTCTTTTTCTCTGTTACGGTTCCCGATGGAAACTACCATGTCACAGCCGTGATAGGAAACAAACGCGCTGCCGGAGAAACAACAGTGCGAGGAGAATCACGCCGCCTTTTCTTCGAAAATGTGAAGACAAAAAAAGGGGAGTTAAAATCTTGTACATTCGTGATCAACAAGCGCAACACACATATTTCGGAAAAAGAAAATGTGCGCATCAAACCGCGTGAACGCCAAAAATTGAACTGGGATGACAAACTAACTTTGGAATTCAACGGGGATGCACCCCAATTGTCCGAACTGATTATTGAGAAAGTAAATAATGTACCCACCGTATTCCTATGCGGTAACTCCACGGTAGTAGACCAGGACAATGAACCTTGGGCAAGCTGGGGACAAATGATTCCCCGCTTCTTCAATGACAGCATTTGTTTTGCCAATTATGCAGAATCCGGCGAAAGCGCCAATACTTTTATCGGTGCAGGACGACTGAAAAAGGCATTGACACAAATGAAACCCGGAGATTATATTTTTATGGAATTCGGTCACAACGACCAAAAGCAAAAAGGTCCCGGTAAAGGAGCTTATTATTCATTTATGACCAGCTTGAAAACATTCATTGATGAGGCAAGGGCACGAGGAGCCTATCCTGTACTGGTAACCCCGACACAACGCCGCAGTTTCGATGAAAACGGGAAAATCAGAGATACTCACGAAGATTATCCCGAAGCAATGCGCTGGTTGGCTGCCAAAGAAAACGTTCCTTTGATCGATCTCAACGAAATGACCCGTACCCTCTATGAAGCAATGGGGGTGGAACCTTCCAAAAAGGCATTCGTACATTATCCTGCCGGAACCTATCCGGGACAAAACAGGGTATTGGCAGATAATACCCACTTCAATCCTTACGGAGCTTATCAAATCTCCAAATGTATCATTGAAGGGATAAAGAAAGCGGGATTACCTATCGCTAACTATTTGCGCAGCGACTATTCCGGTTACAATCCTGCACATCCGGATGCTTTGGACAGTTTCAAATGGAATGACAGCCCGTTTACAGAAATTGAAAAGCCGGACGGCAATTAATTTAAAAGTAGGAACAAATGAACAACAAAACATTATTATTAACCCTATCATTTACCTTAGGTACCCTCTTTACCAATGCCCAATCCCTCCCCGGATTCCAATGGGGAGAAGGGATGGGAACTCCTGACCTTTCGTGGACTGCCCAAGTAGGAGCCAAAACCTATCCGAAGGGAAAAATATTCCAAGCAGCCGATTACGGATTGAAAAATGACAGCACCCGGTTAAGCACTGCCGCCCTGCAGAAAGCCATTGACGAATGCCACCGTTCCGGAGGGGGAACAGTGGAAGTAGCCCCGGGATACTACCGGATTGGTGCCATCTACCTGAAAAGTAATGTAAACCTCCACCTCAACCAAGGTACGACGCTGATAGCCAGTGAGAATATTGATTTATACCCCGAAATGCGCTCCCGCGTGGCAGGTATCGAAATGGTATGGCCCTCGGCAGTCATCAATATTCTGGATGCGGAAAACGCAGCTATCAGCGGAGCAGGTACGTTGGATTGTCGTGGAAAAATATTCTGGGATAAATATTGGACCATGCGGAAGGATTACGAGAAACGCAAACTGCGGTGGATTGTGGACTACGACTGCAAACGTGTAAGAGGTATGCTCATCTCGAACAGCCGCCATATAACACTGAAAGACTTTACCTTGATGCGTACCGGATTTTGGGGTTGCCAAGTGCTGTATTCCGACCAATGTACCTTGAACGGACTGAAAATCAATAATAACGTAGGGGGGCATGGTCCCAGTACGGATGGTATTGACATTGATTCCAGCACCAATATCCTGATTGAAAACTGCGAAGTAGATTGCAACGATGACAATATCTGCCTGAAAGCCGGAAGGGATGCCGACGGCCTGCGCGTAAACCGCCCCACAGAAAATATCATTGTTCGTGGATGC
Organism: Phocaeicola sp. RTP21359st1_B8_RTP21360_211022; assembly: GCF_040911965.1. Lineage (NCBI taxonomy): Bacteria > Pseudomonadati > Bacteroidota > Bacteroidia > Bacteroidales > Bacteroidaceae > Phocaeicola > Phocaeicola sp. RTP21359st1_B8_RTP21360_211022. Next base: position 36,176 of record NZ_JBDFXP010000041.1, on the reverse strand, counting down.
ATTGCACGTAAAGGTGCGGGACTGATTACCTGCGGCAGCGAAACTTCAGGCTGCATCCGAAATGTATTGGGATATAACCTCCAAGCATACGGAACCTCTTCCACCCTCCGTCTGAAATCTGCCATGAACCGCGGCGGAACCGTAGAAAATATCTACATGACCCAAGTGACAGCAGACCATGTCCGCCATGTACTGGCAGCGGACCTGAACTGGAACCCCAGCTATAGTTATTCTACTTTGCCGGCTGAATATGAAGGTAAGGAAATTCCCGAACATTGGAAGGTTATGCTGACTCCTGTCACACCTAAAGAAAAAGGGTATCCGCATTTCCGTAATGTATGGCTCAGCGATGTAAAAGCTACTAATGTGCAAATCTTTATCACTGCTGCCGGCTGGAATGAGGAACTGCCTTTGCAGAATTTCCATATTTCCGGCATAAAAGCCAAGGTAAATAAAGCAGGAAGCATTATCTTTACCGAAGACTTCCACCTGGAAGATGTCCGGTTACAAGTAGAAGACGGCAGTCGTGTGGAAGAAAAAAACAATAAGAACGCACAAATCGATATCAGCTATGAAAACAACATGGAATTATAGCCGGCGGCTACTTCCGTTCTTTCTCTGTATGCTGTTGTCTGTCTTTGGCAACAACGCCCAGACTCTTCCCTTCCGTTTATCCAAAGGTGCGGGAACTTTCCGTCTGGGAGTGGTTTGCGGCAATGAAAGTTGCTGGCTGGACCAATGCAGTGTCAAGAAAAAGGGACAGGCTTATACCATTAAAGATAAATTATGGAAAGAAGGTGAAATAAAGCTGATTGTATGTCCATTGACGGATAGTAATGGTTTTATCATGGAGGTTTCGGGTGAGCGATTACCCGAAGAGTTCAAACTTTGCTGGGCTTTCGGTGCATGCGACGGTGCAGACGACTCTGCCGTAACAGACAACAGTATTCCGGTAGCCTCCTGCTTCCATAATGTATTCAGTATAGAAGGAAACGCTTTTACCACCTATTATGGTGAAAGCATGAAACTGAGAACGGTTCATGGGGTATCTCCCATCGGTTCCGAAATTCGTCTGTCCGACGGACATAAACAAGCATCCCCGCTTGCTTTATTCAACTCCGGTAAAAAGACAGATGCCCCCGTCATCTCTGCCCTATGCCCGTGGAAACCGCAAGAAAAGCTCTACTTTTGTTTCTACCAACGAGGCGATTATAATTATTTCATGCTACCCGGATTATTCGGGAAAGAACATAAAACCCGATCAAAATGAAACGATTGTATCCATACCTGTTCTTCCTTTTCCTATGCCTGTCTGCCCAGGCACAGGAATTCAAGGTGTACCAATTTCCGGCAGATAAGGTTCCTGCCATAGATGGCAATACCCACGACTGGGATTGCGTTCCGGCTGATTATAAGATAACGGAAGCAGCTTTAAAGGAAGACGAGGGAAAACATGCACAGCCGGACACTACCACATTGAAAGTCAGTGTCAAAGTAGGTTGGTGTGCAGAAACTCAGAAGTTGTATTTTCTATATGAAGCATACGATAATTATTGGCGGTTCAGTGAGAACTCCTTGAACACGGATATTTTTGAAGTAGTGGTGGATGGCGATTGTTCAGGGGGGCCGTTCATCGACCGTTTTCATCCCACAGCTCCCAAAGATGTGTGGCAAGCCTGGTTCAAATTTCACGGATGCCATGCCCAGAACTATCACATCTTCACCCCGGCTCACGGCAATGACTGGTGTATGTTATGGGGTCCTCAGGTATGGCTGAAACAAAAGCCATACGCTGATTATGCCTATCAGTACTCTTTCAAGGAGGGAGAAGCGGGTAAGCTGGTATTGGAATTCTATATCACCCCCTTTGACCATGCGGATGCCGACGGTCCCGAACTATCTCGCCCTACTTTATTAAAGGAAGGAAATGAAATCGGACTATGCTGGGCGGTGATTGACTGGGATGCCCACCCTGCCTCTAAAGACGGATTCTGGAATTTATCCGATGAGCATACCATGTATGGCAATGCATCTTATTTACGCAAATTCAAACTAATGCCCATTCAGTAAAAGCAAAGACAGACCATGAAACAACTCATACTCTTCCTTTTATGCCTCAGCACATGGACAGCACAGGCAAAGATCTATAATGTAAAAGATTACGGAGCGAAAGCCGACGGTACTACCATTGATAGCCCCGCCATAAACCGGGCCATTGAGGAAGCTGCCTCCCAGGGGGGAGGAACCGTTTATTTCCCTGCGGGAGAATACGCCTGCTATTCCATACGTTTGGCCAGCCATATACATCTGTATATAGAACAAGGAGCACGGATTGTCGGCGCCTTTCCATCAGCAACGGAAGGCTATGACCCGGCAGAACCGAATGAACACACCCAATTCCAGGATTTCGGACACAGTCATTGGAAGAACTCACTTATCTGGGGAATCGGTCTGGAAGACATCACCATCAGCGGACCGGGACTGATTTATGGCAAAGGACTCACCCGTGAGGAAAGCCGTCTGCCCGGTGTAGGCAATAAAGCCATCAGCTTGAAACTCTGCAAGAACGTGACATTGAAAGACTTCTCTTTGTTGCATTGCGGTCATTTCGGCCTGCTGGCTACAGGAGTAGACAATCTGAGCATTCTGAACGTGAAAGTAGATACCAACCGGGACGGTTTTGACATAGACTGCTGCAAAAATGTCCGCATCAGTCATTGCACCGTCAACGCTCCCTGGGATGACGCTATCGTGCTTAAAGCGTCCTACGGATTAGGCTATTTCAAGGATACGGAAAATGTAACCATCTCCGATTGTTTTGTCAGCGGATACGACCGTGGCAGTGTATTGGATTGCACTTGGCAAAGGGACGAGCCCCAAGCGCCGGATCACGGATTTGTAACGGGACGCATTAAATTAGGAACGGAATCCAGCGGCGGTTTCAAAAACATAGCCATCACCAACTGCATCTTCGAGCGTTGTCGCGGACTTGCCCTGGAAACAGTGGACGGTGGCAAACTGGAAGATATCGTCATCAGTAACATCACGATGCGCGATATTGTCAACGCCCCCATCTTCCTGCGGTTAGGAGCCCGGATGCGCAGCCCGCAAGGAACACCCGTGGGCACAATGAAACGCATCCTCATCAGCCACGTCAATGTATTTAATGCCGACTCGCGCTACTCCTCCATTATCAGCGGAATACCGGGAGCCCTTATTGAAGATGTGACACTGAGCGATATTCATATCTATCACCAAGGAGGATATACAGAAGCCGACGGACTTCTGACTCCTCCCGAACAAGAGAAAGTATATCCTGAACCGTGGATGTTCGGAACGATTCCCGCCAAAGGTTTCTACATCCGCCACGCACGCAACATCACCTTGGACAATGTAAATTACCATTACGAGAAAGCGGACGGACGTCCCTTGTTTGTCACGGATGATGCCAGTGATATCAGATACAGGAACATCACAGTGGATGGAAAAGAGTTCAATACAGCCAACTAATAAAAAACAAAATAGAATGAAGAGAAAATATTTATTTTTCAGCCTGTTGCTGGCCGGAAGTAGCCTTTACGCACAAGAATGGCCGGCAGTGCGACCCGAAGCTCGCCCCGCCACCCGCTGGTGGTGGCTGGGAAGTGCTGTCGATGCAACCAATCTGACCTACAATCTGGAAGAATATGCCAAAGCCGGACTGGGAGGTGTTGAAATCACTCCTATTTATGGTGTTCAAGGCAACGATAAGAATAACCTTCCTTTCCTCAGCCCGCAATGGATGAATATGTTGCAACATACTGAAGCTGAAGGAAAACGTATCGGTATTGAAGTAGATATGAACACCGGTACCGGATGGCCCTTCGGCGGTCCTCACGTGAGTATGACAGATGCTGCTACCAAAGCTATTTTTCAATCCTATCAAGTAGAGGGTGGAAAAGAAATTACGCTAGATTTGAAAGTAGAAGAAGAAAAACAACGCCCTGTAGCCACTTTAAGCCGGGTTATGGCCTATAATGCGGACAATAAGCAATGTCTTAACCTCACTTCCAAAGCGAAGAACGGACAATTACAATGGAAAGCTCCGGCAGGACATTGGAATATCATCACCTTATATATAGGCAAGACTTTCCAAAAAGTGAAACGTGCTGCTCCCGGTGGAGAAGGCTATGTGATGAACCACCTGGATAAAGGAGCCGTAAAACGCTATTTTGCCAACTTTGACAAAGCCTTTAAAGAAAACAAGACCAATTTTCCACATACTTTTTTCAATGACTCTTACGAAGTATATGGTGCTGACTGGACTCCTGATTTTCTGGAACAATTCGCCCGCCGTCGCGGCTATAAACTGGAAGAACACTTCCCTGAATTTATAGCTCAGGACCGTAATGAAACCACCGCCCGCATAGTCAGTGACTATCGCGAAACCATCTCCGATTTATTGATTGAGAATTTCAGTACCCAATGGACTAACTGGGCACACGGTCACGGCAGCATCACCCGTAACCAGGCACACGGTTCCCCTGCCAATCTGATAGATACCTATGCCTCCGTGGACATTCCCGAATGCGAAGGGTTCGGCCTGTCGCAATTCCATATTAAAGGATTGCGTCAAGATTCCCTGACACGTAAGAATGACTCCGACCTTTCCATGCTGAAATATGCTTCTTCCGCCGCTCATATCGCCGGAAAGCCCTACACCTCATCCGAAACATTCACCTGGCTGACAGAACATTTCCGTACCTCACTTTCCCAGTGCAAACCGGATATGGATTTGATGTTCGTATCAGGTGTAAACCACATGTTTTTCCACGGAACTCCCTACAGTTCCAAAGAAGCCAAATGGCCGGGATGGAAGTTCTATGCCTCTATTGACATGTCTCCTACCAATAACATTTGGCAGGATGCTCCTGCTTTCTTTAAATATATCACCCGTTGCCAGTCTTTCCTGCAAATGGGGAAACCGGACAATGATTTTCTTGTTTATCTGCCTGTATATGATATGTGGCAGGAACAGCCGGGCCGTCTTTTGCTGTTCAGCATCCATGATATGGCAAAACGTGCTCCCAAGTTTATAGAAACCGTTCATACCATCAGCAATTGCGGCTATGACATGGATTATATCTCTGACAACTTTGTGAAAAGCACCCGTTGCGTAAATGGCAAATTACTGACCAAAGGAGGAACTTCCTATAAGGCCATCATCATTCCTGCTGTAAAACTAATGCCGTCCGAGGTACTCGGCCATTTACTAAAGCTGGCACAAGCCGGAGCTACTATCATCTTTACCGAAAACTATCCGCAGGATGTACCCGGTTATGGAAAACTGGAAGCACGCCGGAAAGGCTTTGCGCAATTACAAAAGCAATTTCCGGAAATTGCTTCTTTCGATGAGACGGTGGCAACTCCTTATCAAAAAGGGATCATCATTACAGGAAACAACTATCAATCTGCCTTGGAAAAAAGCGGTGTTGTTCCCGAAGAGATGAAAACGCGGTATGGCTTACAATGTATCCGCCGCTCCCATGCCGATGGACATCATTATTTCATCTCCTCATTGCAGGAAAAAGGAGTAAACGACTGGATAACCTTAGCCGTTCCCGCAGAAAGTGTCATGCTGTTCAATCCGATGACGGGAGAAAAAGGGAAAGCACAAACCCGCAAGCAAGAAGGCAAAACCCAAGTACACCTCCAACTGCATTCCGGCGAAAGCGTGATCCTGCAAACTTTCAACCATGCCCTGACAGACGTTGCCGAATGGAAATACGTTCAAGAACAACCTGTCAGCCTCAGCCTTGATCACGGCTGGAAACTTCATTTTACAAAAAGCACTCCCCGGATAGAAGGTACATTTGATATCGACACTCCGTCTTCGTGGACTGAAATTGCTCACCCCAACGCTCCGATTACCATGGCGGCGGGAGTATATACCAATATCATCACTGTTCCCCATATTCCCGCCGATGACTGGATACTGGATTTGGGCGATGTGCGGGAAAGTGCCCGTGTGCGCATCAACGGACAAGATGCCGGAACGGCATGGGCCGTACCTTATCAGTTGAAAGTAGGCAAATGGCTGAAACCGGGAGATAACAAGATAGAAATAGAAGTGACCAATCTGCCTGCCAACCGCATTGCGGATATGGATCGTCGGGGTGAGAAATGGCGTATCTTCAATGAAATCAATGTGGTGAATCTGCAATACAAACCGGTACCTTATACTGATTGGCAACCATTGCCATCGGGATTGAATGGTAGTGTAAGGTTGATACCGGTTACTTATAAATAAGATATCCGATAGTGGCAGCCTATTGGCGGAGTTAATCCAGACTGTATTTGAAAGACTGAATTAATTCCGCCAATGTTTTTTACCTCATGCTCAGTGAGTGCACCTGCAACCGATCAAGCCGCAGCGAAACAGCATTTTATAGCAAAACGGCGTATTTACGGATAGTATCCAAATGTTCCCTAAGCGTCTGATCATTACCAGCCTGCTGCATATTATATTCCGGTTACAGCCGCATCAGCGAACCGGCAGGATATCCAGCATCGCTTCAAACATCATGGCTGTAGGAGTAGTCAAGCCTCAATTGAATGTATATCACTCCCTACCCTATAGCATAAGCCTTTTCTTTCTCCAGGTTAAACCTTTTTATACGGATATGTTCTATCTCCATAGCCTTTGGAGTTATCTCCATAAGCTTTGGAGTTATCTCCCAAGGCTATGGAGTTAACTCCAAAGGCTTGCGGAGATAAAACAGGCAGGAAGAAAAGCCTTAACCATACGTCAGGAAAGGGTTAGGGATACGGATAAGATCCTTTAAGGACGAATCGGATGCCAAAGTCTTTTTTGCAGATGCCTTTTTCGAATGAAAGTCCCGCTAACATTCTACAGTTCCAAAACTTTTCCGTCAGTGAATAGTCGAGATGCCATCCGTACCGGTTCCCGATAAGCATACCAACCGTCCGTATCGTTACATACAGCCTACAGCTTTCAAACAGATGTGTCTATTCCAAGGGGTAACGAAGCTAAGACAAAATGTGACAGGAATTCCCAAGCTATCAGAGGAAAGGGAAGTGATAACAGATAAAAAGTGGTGGTAGCAGGTGTTTTTCATGCTACTACCACCACCTTTGAAACGCCCTGTTCATGGGTGTTTACGAAAGAGGATGGTAGTAGTGGTAGCAGTTTTGCAAAACTCTGTTGCAGGTGGGAGGAAAATTCAAACAGGAACTAAAATTATAAAGTTTTCATCTTCTTCCCTATGCCCACTGCTTTAGAAATTTTGCCTGTTCCTTTTTCCTTATACAAGTAGCCACGGAACATGCCTCCGCTATTAAACGGCATGGCAAAATTACCTTTCTTGTCCACTGCAATCAATCCACCATTTCCCTCCTTGGTATTCAGTTCCTGATGGATAATATAATCGGCAGCCTCCCCGACAGGCTGATGCAGCAACTTCACACGAGTAGAAAGATTATAAGCTACGACGTGACGGATAAAATACTCCCCATGCCCGGTGCACGACACAGCACAACCTTCATTATCCGCATAAGTACCTGCACCAATCACCGGAGAATCTCCCACACGGCCCCATTGCTTCTTGAACATACCACCGGTACTTGTTCCCGCTGTCAGGTTACCTTGCTTGTCCAGTACCACACAGCCCACAGTTCCATTCTTCTTGCTCTCCTTCTTCAAATCCTCTATCCACTTCAACGTCTTAGGAGTAGCAAAATACATATTATCCACAATTTCCAGTCCTTGTGACTTTGCAAACCGGTCAGCACCCTCACCTGCCAGCATCACGTGAGGTGTTTTAGTTTTTACCGCATAAGCTGCATTAATCGGATTCTTCACCGTTTTCAACCCGGCGACAGCTCCTGCTGTCAAATCCTTACCTTCCATAATAGAAGCATCCAGCTCAAAAGTACCGGCACTGGTACAAGTAGCCCCTTTACCTGCATTGAACAAGGGGTTATTCTCAAAGTAGTTGACAACTGCCATTACCGCTTCAGGCCCTTCGCCTCCGGCAGACAGTATAGCATTTCCAATGCTCAAAGCTGAATCTAAAGCCGCATAATACAAGGTTGATTTCTCCTTATCGTCCTCGAGGTTTTCCATAGCACCGGCACCTCCATGAACAACAATTACGTATTCTCTCTCCTGTGCCAGCATGCGGCACAATGGTAATAAGAGCAGAATTGTGATAAATAAGTGTTTCATAATAGTAGTTTAATATCAATAGTATGGTGCGAATGTAACAAAACAATTTGTAAAAAGGAAACTTTATGCAGAGATATAGACATAAAAAAAGGAGCAACGCCTTGCTCCAACCTTTGTTAACCTTAAATCTAATACTATGAAAAACACAATGCAAAGGTACGAACATTATTGAAATTTGCAAATTCGACAAAAAGAAAATTATGTTCTCTAACATGATTTAAGGAGATCCGCCACATTTGTTAATGAACATTTCCCTGTCAGATTATAAGTGACATTTTTACAGTTATATTTCTTAACGTATACTAAACCATAAGACAAAATACACATTAAAAGTTAAATAAAGCGGATTGATACTATGTTTTAAAACATAAATAGGAATTTTGGTGTTATCTTTGCAGTAGTAAAAGAGAAAACAAAAGGTTTTTAGGAATAACCAGTTCTCCAAACGGGAGAACATAAAAAAGATGTAATTATGAAAAGAACAAATGACACAATCGAGATGTTGCAGTATCAGTTAAGAAGATACAAAGCAATGAGAAAGGGAGCTGCTTGCCAATCTTTGCAATACAAGCTTCAGAAATTAATGAGCCAACAGGCTAATGCCTGATGAGCTCTACCATAAAGAACACAAGTTTATAATTTTATAATATAAGAAAAAGGATATGATTTTTATCATATCCTTTTCTTATTATTATCTAGAATGAAAGTTATTCATATAGATAAAACATTCTATCCATCAACTGCCATTTTTCAGCCGAAGACGCTCCCGGCTCTGCCTGTTGAAAGACAGACATATACTCTTCCCATTCTGCCTGACGAGGCAACGTAGCCATTCTGGCCATGGCCGTATCCCAATCAAAATCGAGAGGAGTTTCCACTATCATAAACAAATTAGTTCCCAGGATATAAATTTCCATTTCCAAAATACCGACTTCACGAATAGCTGCCAATGTTTCCGGCCAAACCTTGCCTTCCGAATGACGCTTTCTATACTCGGCTATCAAGGCCGCATCGTTTTTCAGATTCAACATCTGGCAATAACGTTTTACCGGTCCCTGATATTTCCGAACTTTATATCCTTGCTTTTTGTTTTCCATTATTCTCTTACTTCCCAGCCTAATGCACTAGCTCCCAACACGGCGGCATCAGCATCCTTCAATTCAGAAATCAACAATTTAGTCTTACCTTCGTAAATCTTCAAGATATTATCATCTATAGCTTTACGGATCGGCTTCATGATATAATCACCTGATTTTGCCAATCCACCAAACAGGATAATCGCTTCCGGGCTGGAGAAAGCAATGAAATCCGCCAAAGCCTCACCCAAAATACGTCCTGTATATTCAAAGATATCTTGTGCTAATTTATCCCCTCTTACAGCCGCGTCAAAAACATCTTTAGATACAATATCTTCAGCCGGGATATCTCTTAACAAACTAGGTTCGGGACGGGCAACCAGAAATTCACGTGCCGTGCGTGCCACACCTGTAGCCGAACAATAAGTTTCCAAACAGCCCTTACGACCACAACCACACTGACGTCCGTCACGACGAACGATCACATGTCCCAATTCTCCGGCAAAACCATCGTGTCCGTAAACCAGTTGTCCATTTATTACGATACCACTACCAACACCGGTTCCAAGAGTAATCATAATAAAGTCTTTCATGCCACGAGCCGCACCATAAGTCATTTCACCGATAGCGGCAGCATTAGCATCATTTGTCAAGGCAGTAGGAACACCTATTGCTTCTTCAAACAAAGTAGCCAAGGGAATCACCCCTTTCCAAGGAAGATTCGGAGCAAATTCAATGGTTCCGTTATAGTAGTTTCCATTAGGAGCACCTACACCCATACCTTTAATTTTTTCTACGCCACCGAACGATTCAATCAACGGACGCAATTTTGAACTGACAGCCTCTACATAATCCTCTATCTTAGAAAATGATTGTGTCTTAACTGAATCGGTAGCCAATACGTTACCACGCGAATCTACGATGCCAAAAACTGTATTAGTTCCGCCAATGTCCATACCTACTACGTAGGGTTTTTCCATGCCTGTTACCATGATATATTATTATTTAGGGTTAGTTATTTTGAGCAAATGTACACAATGAGAAAAAAGAGAGCAAATTTTTTTTCAATTATTTCATATAGCATTGCAACTTTTTGTATCTTCGGCACGTCTAACCAGACAAACACAAGTTAAATTCATCGGTAATGATACATTTAGAGAATATCAACAAAACCTATCATAACGGAGCTCCGCTACATGTTTTGAAAGGTATCAACCTCGACATAGAACGAGGTGAGTTTGTTTCCATTATGGGGGCTTCAGGTTCCGGAAAGTCCACTTTATTGAATATTTTAGGCATCTTGGACAATTACGATTCGGGAGAATATTATTTGAACGATGTATTAATCAAGAATCTGAGTGAAACCCGCTCTGCCGAATACAGAAACCGGATGATAGGATTCATCTTTCAGTCTTTCAACCTGATTTCTTTTAAAAATGCGGTAGAAAATGTAGCTCTTCCCCTCTTCTATCAGGGAGTGAGCCGAAAAAAAAGGAATCAAATGGCATTAGAATACCTTGACAAACTAGGTCTTAAAGAATGGGCGCATCATATGCCCAATGAATTGTCCGGCGGACAAAAACAACGTGTAGCCATAGCACGTGCCTTGATATCCAAACCGCAAATCATCCTTGCCGATGAACCTACCGGAGCCCTGGACAGCAAAACATCCGTGGAAGTGATGAATATTCTGAAAGAACTGCATAAAAACGAGGGGCTGACAATTGTTGTCGTCACTCATGAAAGTGGAGTAGCGAACCAAACGGACAAAATCATCCATATCAAGGACGGACTGATTGAACGGATTGAAGAAAACATAGACCATAATGCCTCTCCTTTCGGCAAGAACGGATTCATGAAATAACTGACACACATGATTGATCTTATTCAAGAAATATTCGGAACAATAAAGCGCAATAAATTACGCACGTTCCTCACCGGCTTTGCCGTAGCTTGGGGTATCTTCATGCTGATCGTACTGCTGGGGGCAGGCAACGGACTAATCCATGCTTTCGAAAGCTCATCTGCAGATATGGCTATGAATTCCATCAAAGTATTTCCCGGCTGGACTTCCAAAGCATACGACGGATTAAAAGAAGGACGCCGCATTGAACTGGACAATAAAGACTATCGGATAACCGAAACCGATTTTCCCAAAAATGTCATCAGTGTAGGAGCTACCGTACGTCAGAGTAATGTGACTTTAACATATGGACAAGACTATGTATCCACCACATTGGAAGGAGTATACCCTAATCATAAGGATGTAGAAAGAGTAAAACCTGCAGGGGGGCGATTTATCAATGACATCGATATCCGTCAACGGCGAAAAGTAATCATTCTTCATACAAAAACCGCAGAAATGCTCTTTAAAAAAGACGCAGACAAAGCTATCGGAAAATTTGTCAACGCCAATGGAGTAGTATATCAAGTGGTAGGCCTTTTTACCGACAAGGGAAGTTTCCAACCTAACGCCTTCATCCCATTCACCACCTTACAACTCATATATAATAAAGGTGACAAGCTGAACAATTTGATATTTATGACACAAGGACTCGATACAGAAGAAAAAAATGAAATCTTTGAAAAGGAGTACCGCAAAGCTATCGGCGTACACCACCGGTTTACAGCTGATGACAAAGGCGCTATCTGGATGTGGAACCGTTTCACCCAATTCCTGCAACAAGAAAAAGGTATGCGCATTCTGACTATAGCCATTTGGGTAATAGGCATATTCACTTTGCTGAGTGGCATCGTAGGTGTAAGTAATATCATGCTGATCACAGTAAAAGAACGGACCCGTGAATTTGGTATCCGCAAAGCGTTGGGTGCCAAACCTATATCTATCTTATGGCTAATCATAGCCGAAAGCGTAACAATTACCACCTTTTTCGGGTATATAGGAATGGTGGCAGGCATTGCTGCCACGGAATACATGAACACAGTGGCAGGAAACCAAACTGTAGACGCAGGCGTTTTCACCGAAACAGTTTTCCTCAATCCCACAGTAGATATCAGTATAGCCATACAAGCAACCATGACATTGGTGATAGCCGGTACACTGGCAGGTTTCTTTCCTGCCCGCAAGGCCGTCATGATCCGACCAATCGAAGCACTTAGAGCAGATTAAAATTATGAGAATAGATTTAGACAGGTGGGAAGAAATATTCATCACCATTACCAGAAACAAGACACGTAGCCTATTGACCGCTTTTGGTGTTTTTTGGGGCATATTCATGCTGGTTGCCCTTATGGGGGGTGGCCAGGGACTACAAGATATGATGTCGGCCAACTTTAAAGGATTCGCCACCAATTCCGTTTTTTTCGGAAGTAATAAAACCAGTGAAGCCTATAAAGGATTTAGAAAAGGACGTTATTGGGATATGGAATTTAACGATGTGGAACGTATCCGCCAAGCCGTACCGGAAGTAGAAGTTATCACTCCCAATATCAGCCGATGGGGCTCTACTGCTATTTTCGGAGACAAGAAAAGCTCCTGTGCCGTCAGAGGATTACAGCCTGATTATGAAAAGATAGAAGCTCAAAATATTACAATGGGGCGCTTTATCAATGACGTAGACATACTGGAAAGCCGGAAAGTATGCACCATAGGAAAACGAGTATACGACGAACTGTTTCCCCAAGGAGGAAACCCATGCGGACAATATTTGCGTGTGGATGGTATTTACTATCAGATTGTAGGTGTTAGCTTATCAACCAGTAACATGAATATCAATGCAGGAACAGAGGATAGTGTAACTCTTCCATTTACTACCATGCAAAAAGCATACAATTTTGGAAAGCGCATTGATTTAGTCTGTATTACCGTAAAACCGGGTGTGACCGTTACCAGTATAGCCGACAAAATAGAACAAGTAATCAAGAAAGCGCACTATATCCACCCGGACGACAAACAAGCGGTGATCATGGTCAATGCAGAAGCAATGTTCAGCATGATTGACAATCTGTTCACAGGAATCAAAATTTTGGCATGGATGGTAGGTTTGGGAACATTGCTGGCAGGAGCTATCGGAGTAAGCAATATTATGATGGTTACCGTGAAAGAACGTACAACCGAAATCGGCATCCGCCGAGCCATTGGCGCACGCCCTAAAGATATTCTAAACCAAATTCTTTCTGAAAGCATGGTATTGACAACTTTTGCAGGATTGATGGGAATTAGTTTCGGAGTCTTGATCTTACAAGGGCTGGAAATAGGAACGGCAGCTTCGGGTACAGAGGCTCATTTCCAAATCAGCTTCTGGATGGCCGTCGGGGCCTGCATCTTATTGATGGTCCTAGGTATGCTGGCCGGATTGGCACCGGCTTATCGCGCTATGGCCATCAAACCCATTGAGGCTATAAGAGACGAATAAAGCCGTCCGACGTAACGGATAAAGTTTCCATGCAAGAACAAACAAGAATAAAAAAATAATAAAACAAACAGATATGAAAAAGTATGTAAAAATTGCACTATTAGTCATCGTTGCACTGATATTCATCGGAACATTTGTATTTCTCTATCAAAAATCACAACCCAAAGCCAGCGTGTATACTATATTAAACGCAGAAATCACCGATCTGAAAAAGACCACTGTAGCTACCGGAAAAATAGAACCGCGTGACGAGATTCTGATTAAGCCGCAGATTTCAGGTATCATTGACGAGGTATATAAGGAAGCCGGACAAAAAATAAAGAAAGGAGAAGTGATTGCCAAAGTAAAGGTGATCCCCGAACTGGGACAACTAAACTCGGCAGAAAGCCGTGTAAGACTGGCAGAAATCAATGCCAGACAAGGAGAAACGGACTTTGCCCGTATGAAAAAACTGTTCGAAAGCAAACTTATCAGCAGTGAAGAATATGAAAAGAGTGAAGTAGCCGTAAAACAGGCACGTGAAGAATTACAAACAGCCAAAGATAACCTGGAAATAGTCAAAGAAGGTATCACTAAAAACAAGGCTTCATTCAGTAGTACCCTTATCCGATCTACTATTGACGGATTGATTTTGGATGTGCCCGTAAAAGCCGGTAACTCCGTCATAATGAGCAACACATTCAATGACGGAACCACTATCGCCACCGTAGCCAACATGAATGATCTGATTTTCCGAGGCAATATTGATGAAACGGAAGTAGGACGCATACACGAAGGCATGCCGGTAAAAATAACTTTAGGAGCCTTACAAAACATGGAATTTGATGCACAACTAGAATATATCTCTCCTAAAGGTGTAGAAGAAAATGGTGCCAACCAATTTGAGATCAAAGCAGCCATCACAGTCCCCGACAGTATTACCATCCGTTCCGGATATAGCGCAAATGCGGAAATCGTTCTGGCACGTGCCAGCAAGGTACTGGCAGTACCCGAAAGTACTGTTGAGTTTAAAAACGACTCTACTTTTATATACGTATTGACAGATAGTGTACCTTCACAGAAATTCAGCCGTCGTGCCGTTATTACAGGTATGAGTGACGGTATCCAGATTGAAATAAAGAACGGTCTGAATGTCAATGAAAAAGTACGCGGAGCAGAAAAGAAATAACAGAATATCATTATGAAGAAACAAATCATTATAGCCTTGGCCACCCTGACTGCATTACCGGCCGTTTCCCAAGAAAAATGGGATTTACGTAAATGCATTGATTATGCTATAGAACACAACCTGAGTATCAAGCAACAGGAAGCTGCAAGAGATCAGAATGCAGTGGATTTGAATACTGCTAAATACAGCCGGCTGCCTAATCTGAACGGTAATGTGGGCCAGTCATTTAACTTCGGCCGTGCCTTGCAGGCAGACAATACGTACGGCGACCGTAATACCAAAAACACCAACTTCTCACTCAGTACCAGTATTCCTTTATTTACAGGATTGCGGATACCGAACAACATCGCTCTCAGCAAACTGAACCTGAAAGCAGCTACAGAAGACTTGAACAAGGCCAAAGAAGATATCAGCATTTCTGTCACCTCTGCCTATCTACAAATTCTTTTTAATGAAGAATTGGCAAAAGTAGCTCACAACCAAGTAGAGTTAAGCCGGGAACAGCTGGAATTGAAAGAAGCCTATTTCAAAAATGGGAAAGCATCTGAAGCCGAAGTCTATGAAGCCCGCGCACGCGTCGCACAAGACGAAATGTCAGCAGTACAGGCTGACAATAACTATCAGTTAGCTTTGTTAGAACTGAGCCAGCTGTTGGAACTTCCTACTCCTGACGGATTTGGAGTAGTATCTCCCCGTGTAGAGGATGATTTTACTCTGCTTTCACTTCCCGAAGATATCTATGCACAAGCTGTTCTGAACAAACCAAGTATTAAAGCAGCCCAATTTCGTCTGGAAGGTGCGGCCAAAAATATCCGTATTGCCCAAAGTTCCTGGTATCCGCAATTAAACTTCAGTGCAGGTATAGGAACAAACTACTATAATATTTCAGGAGTAGAAAATGCTTCATTCAGCAGCCAGTGGCATCAAAATTTTAATAAATACCTGCAATTCTCACTCAGCATTCCGTTGTTCAACCGTTTTGACACACGAAATAAAGTAAAGAACGCACGCATCCAGCGCACTGCTTTATCATGGAAGTTGGAAGAAAGCAAAAAGGCTCTTTTCAAAGAAATACAGCAAGCATACTATAATGCAGTAGCTGCCGAAAGCAAATACAAAAGCAGTAATACAGCTACGGATGCTTCTGAAGCTTCCTTCCGTCTGATGAGCGAAAAATATGCCAATGGTAAAGCCAACGCTACTGAATACAATGAGGCACGTACCAATTGGATGAAAGCCGTTTCGGATATGCTTCAAGCAAAATATGACTATCTGTTCCGTACCAAGATTCTGGATTTCTACAAAGGAGTTCCTCTTACTTTGGAATGATTTTCTATCATTCATCACAGATTATCATTAAACTCAATTAGCTTTGCAGCCCGATAAACTAAAGGTACGCGAGTTCGGGATAAAAAATGAAATTGATCCCATAGACGGACAGCACTCCCCCTCCTGCTGCCAGATAATAACAAACGGATAGCGTACAAATGGCTTCAGATTTCCATCAAGGAGAATAAGTATAGCCAAACAGAATTGATTTGCGAAAAATAGGATAGATGAATCTCCGGTAGCAAATCAATTCTGTTTGGCTATATAATACTGTGATACGACTTCACTCCCCCAGCAATTCTTTCATTTTAGCCTTCAAACTGCCTTCACCGTAGCCTCCCCAAGTAGTCATGATTTTACCTTCTGGGGAAATGAATACATAATAAGGGATACCTCTCACGCCATATCTGGCATACAGTCCATGTCTTCCTTGCAAATCATTAAAATTATTGCCACTCAGCTGCTTGGCAGAGGAAAAGCTTTTCCAGTTTTTCTCAGTATCTTCTGAAAGACTTACCACAGTCAACCGTTCTTTATAATGTTCCGTTATCTCTTTCAATTCAGGAAGCGATTGCAAACAAGGAGCACATCCCTGACTCCAAAAATCTATCAGAATATATTTACCTTTGAAATCAGATAAATGATGAATCTTTCCATTCACATCATATAAATCGGCATCAGCCATATCATCCCCCACTTCTACTACCGTAGGAGGAAACAGTCGGACAGTCAAATCCTTCACGCAATCCAATTCTTTGTCTTTCTCACTTAGACGATTATACAGAGCAACCACCTCTGCTTTCTGCTTAAAACCGGCATTGAATTTATACAAGTAACTTAATTCGTTCAGTTTCTTTATCCATACAAGCGTGACTTCTGTTTCCTGCATTATCTTTATAATGACAGGTGCGCTTTTCAATCGCAAAACATCTTGTTGGGCATATACTTTTTTCACTTTATCCCAAATCTTTTTTTCTTCTTTCTCTTGCTGTTTTACAGAAGACATCGTTTCAAACAATTGTGCAGTTTGAATCATCAATTTCTGATCCTGTTCTTCCCATTTCTTCACCGCTCCTCTAAAATGTTCCATCACTTTCTGTTCTTCCACATTACTCTCTATCCGCCAATCGGTATACAATCTATCTTTCCCTTTAATTACAATTCGTGCATCCGGTTCCACCCAAACAGATAAAGAAGTACCCGGAAAACCAGAGCCCTCTCCCCTAACCAGAACTTCCGAACATTCATTTTTCGTACAACTTCCGGTAAAAAAGAACATTCCATTCTTCAAAGGCATATTAACCAATCGCTTGAACATACTCCCTTCACTCAGCCAAAGTCCGATGGAAGTTCCATCCTCCACTCCTTCCAAATGACCAGTGATAGTATAAGTATGCGGCATAGTCAATGCAATACCTTCCAGTTTATCAGGAGTCGCCACATTTCGCTCTACCATATCGAATGTCTTCGTACCTTTGGGCAAAGGCTCGAAAAAGAAAGTATAATCAGCCTCTCCGCTTTCGGGCATAAAGAAATGCTGGTCAAGAGTGATTCCCTCGGCACGTTTCAAAGGACAGACCGTACCATTATCGGCAATCAGAGCAATGCTGCTGCTCACCTGTATCCAATATTTAGGAATATAGTATCCATGCACACGCACAATGGCAGCCGTATCACTTAACTCCACCTGTCTTATTTCATGAATATCCGTATTACTTGTACGTACAGTGGGATAATTGACTATGGTGGTAGTTTCGGAAGCTACCATACTCATAGCATAGGAAGGGGTATCCACCCAACGACGTATTTTTTGTTTAAGGCTGCCCTTGCCATACCCAGTCCACTTCTTTAAGACTTTACCTTGTGGTGATATCAAAATGTAACTAGGGATTCCACGTACACCGTATTTAGCATATAATCCATTCATTCCCTGCAAATCATTCAAATTCTCCCATATCATTTCATGTTGTCCGGAAGCTCTTTTCCACGTTTTCTCAGGATCACTGCTAAGGCTGATCACAGTCAGCTTATCTTTATATTGATTGGATATTTCCTTCATTTCGGGTAATGCCATGATGCAAGGTCCACATCCCGAACTCCAAATATCTACCAACATATATTTCCCTTTATAATCTGCCAGATGGTGTATTTTCCCTTCCAAATCGAACAAATCGGCATCCACCATCTCATCCCCTTCATTCACGACCACCGGAGGAAAAAGACAAGTGTGAATGGTTTTACCGGAATCCGTTTTTTTGTCGGTTTCAGACAAACCATTATAAATGGAAACCACTTCGTCTTTATATGGAAAGCCTTTCATATATACGCTCTCCTGAGCAAGCCGTTTCAACTCCTCCAACCAAACCTCGGATACCGGAGTTGCTTTCAAGCGTTCGATAGTACGAGCGTCTATCTTCAAATTTATTTCATCCTGCACATAGCGAAGACTGTCACACCGAGTGCGGAGTGATTTTTTCTGTTCCTCATTTAAATTTCCGGCATACATGGCGTCCATTGACTTATAATATTCAAGAACAGTCTTTTGAAACTCATTCCACAATTCCCGTGAACTATCAACGAAACCGCTTCTCACCTTTTGTTGTTCGACAGGACTTTTCACCTTCCAAGTATAAATATAGGTATTATTGCCACTAATGTTGATTTTTGCTCCCGGAGCAGCCCATATGTCCAGCCCCATAGGAGGAAAACCCTCCGCACCATAGCAGCTGATAGAATATTTTCCGATCTCTTGATCCTCTGCTTTCTCCTTAAAAAAGAATGATTCATTTTTCACGGTGTCATTGGCAATGCTACTCCCCACATTCCCTTCCGTACGAAAGAGTGTTACCACCGTACCGTCTTTCAATCCTTTAACTTTTCCTTGAATCGTAAATTCATTTTGTGCTTGTGCTGAAAAGAAGCCCATGCAAAGTAAGGCCATTAGAATAACGTTTTTCATAACTTATTGTGTTTTGTTGTTTTACGGGGTAATATTACTCCTTTTTCCTTTCCGTTATGCCTTCTCTTAAGCTTTTTTAGCACTAAGGGCAGAAGGAACTTTCCATGACTATACAATGCGCATACGTACAGCACTTCTTTCACCGGAATTGCTCTTATTTCTTTCTCTTGACCGATTCGATTCCTTTTCTTTCTTACCATTTCCTCTTCTCACATCCCTGCCGGATGGAGTAATACGCCTATTTTCATGACGGTCTTTATCAACCTGTGAGTTCTGTCCACGTCGTGAAGGGCGCCCATCATGCTTGTTATTCTGATCCTTCTTCGGTCTGTCCGGCCTTGCCTGTGGAACAGACGGACGACGATGATCACCCGACGGCCTGTCAGGATGGATTTGAGGTCTGTTTGGACGAGTCTGAGGAGGAGTGGCCGGGCGATGATGCTCCTTTTGTGGAGGACGAACAGCTATATTGAAATCACGACGACGGTGCATATCATACGTCATTCTGTCATGGCGGATACGATAATGTCCATCGTACACATCATGGCGGTAATGGTCACGATAATGGGTCTTATAATAACTGACATTATTAAAATGAGTACGATAATGCCCTCCACAATAACTAGCATAGTGATGCGGTTTGCCATAGTAGAAAAAATTCACATTATTATATACCAGATAAATACGGAAATGCCATTTGTTCTCATGCGCATAAATGGGACGGTAGAAATGCTCAGTCCTCATAAAACGACGATATTGCGCACTGGAAAGTATCCAACGAAGATCATCATTACGCACATCCAGAAAATCATAGTAACGTTCCAACGCATAATCATAGCCTCTTACCACATCATCCATCAGATAACGGACATTATTGATAAAATCATAATTCACCTCATATACATCATTGTATTGCCGCGGAGTGAGTTTCAGTTCATATGCCATACGGTCGGTAAGGAAACGAGTGTTCTGTCTCATTTTGCTGATACTCATGGCCCCCATTGCGGGAATAGTTATACCTAGCATACAAATCACTATCAGTAATGTAGTCCATCTTTTCATAGCTGTTCCGTTTTTAGTTTGTTAGTTCTATGGCACAAAAATAGGGGAAATCGCTTTCCCCCACAATTGATTTTCCCCATAAGTTCATAGGGCTTTTCCTATATCCGGTAGGGAAAAGCTCCACTAAGTGAGGCGTATCCCCTCAGCTTCCAAAACAACCAGGCGTTTTTTATATAAATCCCCCACCGCTTTCTTGAAAGTTTTCTTACTGACACCAAAAGCATCATAGATATCCTCAGCAGCACTTTTATCATTCAATGGAGTGAAGCCTTCATGATCTTTAATATATTGTAATAACACTTCCGAAAAATCATCCACCTTCTTTGCGCCCAACTTTTGCAGAACCAAATCGATCTTACCATCCTCACGCACCTGCTTTACATAAGCCTTCAGCCTCATACCGGTTTCTAAAGGTTGGAAAATCTCATTATCGTAAAGCAAACCACTGAACTTATTTTCCACAATAGCCTTAAATCCCAAATCTGTTTTCTGCCATATCAGGATATCCACTTCCTGTCCCAGCCGATAGTCGGGATGTTCTTTAGAAAGATAATGCTCCACTTTAGCAGATGCCATAATGCGGTAACTATCTTCGTCTATATGTGCGTGTATTATATACTTTCTCCCTTTCTGCATTTTCATCTTTTGTTCACGGAAAGGTACAAAAAGGTCTTTCATCAATCCCCAATTCAAAAACGCACCAAACTCATTAATCCATGCCACTTCCAAACAGGCAAACTCGTCCACCTGCACCAACGGCTGCAAAGTGGTAGCTATCAGCCTTTCCTCATTGTCAAGATAAAGAAAGACATTCAGCACATCGCCAGGCTTACAGCCTTCGGGTACATAACGCGTAGGCAATAAAATCTCTCCGTCATCGCCTCCATCTAAATAAACACCAAAATCTACTTCTTTTACAACCTCCAGCTGGTTGTATTTTCCCAGTTTTACGTTCATTAGCTAAATTTTTTCTCAAAGATAGGAAAAAAGCATTATCTTTACTCAGTATTAACCAAGAAAACCCCAATTAGTTATGGATAATTTTATCTTTCACAATCCTACACGCCTCATCTTTGGCAAAGGCATGATTGCCCAATTGTCCCAACAGATACCGGCCGACAAGAGAATCATGATCACTTTCGGAGGTGGCAGTGTAAAAACCAATGGAGTCTATGAACAAGTAATCCAAGCCCTTGAAGGACGTGATTACACGGAGTTTTGGGGAATAGAATCAAATCCCGATATATCTACCTTGAAAAAGGCGATAGAATCAGGCAAAGAAAAAAACATTGACTTCCTGCTGGCAGTAGGTGGCGGCTCAGTTATAGACGGCACCAAGTTGATTTCCGCTGGTATTCCCTACGACGGAGATGCCTGGGAACTGGTTAAAAAAGGCAGTGCACAAAACACGATTCCTTTAGGAACTGTGCTAACCATTCCCGCCACAGGTTCAGAAATGAATAACGGAGCTGTAATTTCATGCCGTGAAACTCATGAAAAATATCCATTTTTCTCCTCCCATCCTGTATTTTCTATCCTAGATCCGACAGTAACTTTCTCACTGCCCGACTATCAGATAGCTTGCGGACTGGCAGACACTTTTGTACACGTCATGGAACAATACATGACCAAAACAAACGAATCTTATCTAATGGACCGCTGGAGCGAAAGCATCCTTCGTACATTGGTACAAATCGCTCCGCAAATCAAAGAAAACAAACAGGACTATCACTTGATGAGTGAATTTATGATGTCCGCCACTATGGCTTTGAACGGTTTTATTGCTATGGGAGTATCCGAAGACTGGGCCACCCACATGATAGGGCATGAGCTGACCGCACTACATGGCATGACACACGGCCAAACCCTGGCGATCGTATTTCCCGGAACTCTACGGACACTCGCCGATAAAAAACGTGACAAAATACTACAATATGGCGAACGTATCTGGGGGGTTACTTCAGGAGTTCCCAGTGTACGGGTATCGCTAACCATAGAAAAAACTGAAGAATTCTTTAGAAATTTAGGACTTAAGACTCGCTTGGATGAAGCAGGAATAGGCGATGATACCATTGAAGAAATAGTACGCCGGTTCAATGAGAGAGGCGCAGCATACGGAGAGGACGGTGATGTAACGGGAGAAGTGGCACGCCGGATTCTGCAAAACTGTAAATCGAAAAAAGAAACAACTGATACAGAAGGAACGAGTATGAAAACAGTTATTCTTACTTCTTTCAAAAGTGATGTCCGCGCACACATGTTACAGGATCTTCTAAAAAATGAAGGTATAGAATCCATGTTGCAGGGAGAATATACAGCCCAAGTTTTGGCTTATATTCCGGGAATGGAAATAAAGGTTCTAGTCTTCGAAAAAGATTATGCCCGGGCATTTGAGATCCTGAAAGCCAGTTTTCCCGAGAAAGTATAAGCATAACTTTCTCCTATACCATTCAAACTTTCTCATCCATATCTTGTTATAGGGAGTATTCAAACCTAAACTAAAGATGTACATGAGAAAGTTTTTATTTTTACCTTTACTGGCACTGCTAGCTTCGTGCGGTAAAAACGAGGATTGTGACATTGTCACTCCCCAACCAGAAGATCTGGTATCTCCGGCACTATATGCCACTCTGAGCCAAAGTAGCACAGATCCTTACAATGGTCCATTAGAAGTACTACCTTGTGAAACGAATGGAAGTTTTTATATAGGCAATTATACAGCCAAGGGAAAACAAGTTCCTTTTCCAGCATATTACTTAATCACGAATGGAATAGGAAAATCCCAAAAATATCCTTTAAGGCTTCCTGTAGGTACATACAATGTGATATATTGGGGATATCCCGATTACTTTGGTACAGCAGGTGATGCCTATCTGGCAGATCCCACGCTAATTATAGGCAAAAAACTGAATACAACCAGTTTAGGACTAAGGAAAATACCGGGAGATACGGTATACTACCCGATACATAGCCTTGTATACGGAACACAAAATATAAATATAGGGAAAGATGACCTGCAAGCACATCTTAAACATGCTTCAGCAGCCTTAAGCGTCATAGTGTCTGAAACAAACGGTGATGCTTTCAGTGATGCCATTGATTCAATGTGGATATACATCAGTAATATCCATAGCAACCTGAATTATTTTTCAGCCCGGCCCGAAGGCACTTTCAAAACAATCAGCTTCGGGTTGAAACCCAGCACTAACCGTACAGAATTCAACAATAATTTTGTATCGGTGTTCCCCTCTCAGCCTAATCCTATGTTTCAAATCTTTGTACAGTTAAGTAACGGAACAATAAAGCATTACCAACAAAAACTAACTACACAACTTAATGCCGGGACAAGAACAACAGTCAACCTGAGTATGGACGGTGTACTACTGGAAGAGGGAGATACCGGAGAATTCCAGATAGACAAATGGAAAGAACAGCATGACAGTATTCACATATCATTAAACTGATCTTTGCTCTATTAAATTTTCAAAGAGATCCTGCCATCTACCATGTGAATAGTACGGTCTGTCAAACGAGCCAGATTTTCATCATGAGTAACAATAACAAAAGTTTGACCTAACTTATCACGTAAATCAAAGAACAACTGATGAAGTTCCTCTTTATTGCGAGTATCCAGACTGCCCGACGGCTCATCCGCAAGGATAACCGCCGGGTTGTTTATTAATGCACGCGCTACCGCCACCCGTTGCTTCTCCCCTCCCGACAATTCAGCCGGTTTGTGCGAAGCACGTTCGGACAAGCCCAAAAAAGCTAGCGTTTCTTTGGCTTTCCGCATAGCTTCGGAAGAAGACGTACCTGCTATCAACGCAGGCATCATCACATTCTCTAAAGCTGTAAACTCAGGAAGTAACTGGTGGAACTGGAACACAAAGCCAATCTGCCGGTTACGAAAAGCCGACAACTCTTTTTCCTTCAAACAACTCACTTCTGTACCATTCAGTAAAATAGTACCCGTATCCGCCTTATCCAGCGTTCCCATAATCTGCAATAATGTAGTTTTCCCCGCACCGCTGGGCCCCACAATACTTACCACTTCTCCTTTTTCTATCATCAAGTCAATACCTTTCAGTACCTGCAATGTCCCGAAACTCTTCGTTATTCCCTGTAATTCTATCATAATCAAATTCTTCTTATCACATACTCCGCCAGATAACAGCCAAAGACTGCCGGCATATAACTCACGGTTCCGGCAGTAGATTTCTTATTTTTCTCATCATCTACCAATATCACCGCATCCTGATCGGCCTGCTCTGTACTAAATACAACCGGAAGTTTTCGTTTCATCCCCATTTTCTGCAAACGCTTCCGCACGGCTTTGCTTAATCCGCAATGGTAAGTATCCCATAAATCGGCAAAACGAACCTGAGTAATATCCCATTTAGCACCGGCCCCCATACTACTCACAATGGGCAGACGGCGTTGAAGCACATTATATATAAGGTAACATTTAGGAGCTACCGTATCAATGGCATCCACCACAAAATCAAATTTTGCACTGTCCAGCAATTCCGGAATACGCTCATCTTTCAGATACTCCACCAATACAGTCAATTCCAAATCGGGATTAATATCACGGAAACGTTCCGCCAAAATTTCCGCTTTGGGACGTCCCACAGCAGAGTGAAGGGCCGGAAGCTGACGATTAATATTACTGGGCTGCACAATGTCTGCATCCACTATTGTCATACGGCCTACTCCTGCACGACAAATCATCTCGGCAGCATACGCCCCAACTCCACCTAAACCTACCACCAGCACATGAGCGTGACGCAGGCGTTTCATCTTATCTTTTCCCAGCAACAACTCCGTACGTTGCTGCCACTCTATATTAATTTCGTTCATCACCTTTCTTAAACCATTTGTAGAACCATTTTCCTACATTATCATATACTCGTGTTTCCGATTGCCCGCGAGGGTCAGAAAACGAAACAATCTCTTGCGGATCGTCCCCTAACTGATCCGGATACACAATCAACAAACTGTTATTGGCAAAGTACTTGCTGATTTGTGACGGCAGACGTTCAAAAGAAGTCTGATAAGAGATGGAACCTTTACGCGAAGACACAACCACAAACAGATGGTCATAATTCACCTGTCCGGTCAATAAAAGCAGATCATCCCACTCTTCCAATAAAGAAAACTCCGTAAAAGTATTCGCCTCCTGTTTTTCTGTCAGGGCACGCAAATGCTTCAATGTATCTTCCGTAGCAAAGAAATGCACGCGGCATCCCAATTGTTTACCCATACGGCAGAGCTGTGTCATCCATTTCAAGAAACCTTTTTCATATTCCGCCTTATCGGGAACCGCCACCACAATCCGGCGCAACGTATTGACAGGCATCAATAATTTAGCGATCATAATCTGGCGGTTCGTGCCCTTCAACAAGTTTTCCGTCATTGTACCAAAGAAAGAATCCATCAAATTCGTCTTACGATGCAAACCTATTACAATATCCGTTACCGCATATTCTTTCTGCGTATGAATAATACCTTGCGCAATATTCAAATCATAACGCAACACAGTCTTTACAGACGCATCGGCAGCAGCAGCAATCATCGCCGTACGCTCCAAGTTACGCTTGCCTATGAGTTCCTTGGTTTCTGAAGTATTATTATCATTGATCACACTCAGTGCCACCAATGACTCTTTTTGTTTAGGATGTCTCATCATCAAAGCCATGCCTACCAATCCTTCTATGGTTTCAGGATTAGCTACCGGAATCAAGATGCGTTCCTGTTCCTTACCTTCGCTGCCCTCCATCAGATTTTCCTGGGTCACCATTTTGCGTGCGGCACGCTCTGTCACAACAGAACTTATAATACAAGTGAACAAAATCATGACCACCGTACCATTCAAAACATCATCATTCAACAACCGCTCTCCATTTTCCATAATAATACCGTGACCTATCAACACAGCGGCCAAAGTCGCAGCAGCCTGTGCATTGCTTAATCCGAATATCAGGCTGCCCTCCACTTTTTTCATGCCATATATCTTCTGGGTTATCCATGCAGCCAGCCACTTACTGAATGTCGCCACTACGGTCATTACAACCGCCACTTTCAGCGCTTCACCTTCCGTAAAAAGGCAACGTACATCAATAATCATTCCCACCCCAATCAAGAAATAGGGAATAAACAGCGCATTACCCACAAACTCCAGCCGGTTCATCAAAGGAGAAACATGAGGAACAAAACGATTCAATACCAGCCCGGCAAGGAAAGCTCCCAAAATACCTTCCATCCCCACCAGTTCCATCAAGCCTCCGCCCAGGAACACCATAGCCAGCACAAATATAAATTGCATCACCGCATCCTCATATGTACGGAAAAACCACCGGCTGATGCGAGGCATTAAAAATATGATAAGTCCGAACAGCAAAACCACCTTGGCAACCAACAGCACCCAAAACAGTCCGCCTACGTCCTCACCTTTATACATACCACCAATAACAGCCAGCACCATCAAAGCCAGCACCACAGTCACCGCCGTACCACCAATAGTGATACTGACCGTCCGTTGCCGCGACAAGCCATACCGGCTGATAATAGGATAAGCAATCAAGGTGTGACTGGCATACATACTGGCCAGCAGCACAGAAGTCAGGAATCCATAGTTCAGCATACTCATGCTACTCCATATGCCCAGCCCCATCGGGATGAGGAAAGTAAACATACCAAAGACCAATCCTTTTGTCCTGTTTTTCTTGAAATCGTCCATATCCATCTCAAGACCGGCCAAAAACATAATGTAGTAAAGTCCTACCTTTCCAAACAATTCAAAACTGCTGTCACGCTCCAGAATGTTAAAGCCATACTTGCCTACCACTACCCCGGCAAGTATCATACCAATAATATGCGGAATGCGTAAACGCCCCAAAATCATAGGGGCAAACAGAATGATAATGAGTACCAGGAAGAATATCCAGGTAGGATCTGTGACCGGAAAATGTATGTTAAGGTCGAATAGTTCCATCTTTTTTTAAGTTTTATACCATAATATCGACAAAATTACGAAAAAACTTTCTTTTTTACTGATTTATATTCTAAAATGTTCTAATTTTGCACGCAGAACGTACTTACATGCTGAGAGATAGTTCTAAAGTATTACTAAATTTTATCTTATAAAACAAAAAACAAAATGAAAGTAGCAATTGTTGGTGCGAGCGGAGCTGTAGGACAAGAGTTCCTGCGTGTGCTCGATGAAAGGAACTTCCCGTTGGATGAGTTAGTGTTATTCGGTTCTTCACGCAGTGCAGGACGAAAATACACATTCCGCGGTAAACAGATTGAAGTGAAACTCCTTCAGCACAACGATGACTTTAAAGGTGTAGATATCGCTTTCACATCAGCCGGCGCAGGTACCACAAAAGAGTTTTGTGAAACCATTACCAAACATGGTGCCGTACTGATTGACAACTCCAGCGCTTACCGTATGGATGCCGACGTGCCTTTGGTAGTGCCCGAAGTGAATCCGGAAGATGCTTTGAATCGTCCCCGTAACGTGATAGCTAACCCCAACTGTACAACTATCCAGATGGTAGTTGCGCTGAAAGCCATCGAAAATCTTTCACACATAAAACGTGTGCATGTGGCTACTTATCAAGCTGCCAGCGGTGCAGGTGCAGCAGCTATGGATGAATTGTATGAACAATATCGTCAAGTATTGGCTAACGAGCCCGTGACCGTAGAGAAATTCGCTTACCAGTTGGCATTCAACCTGATTCCCCAGATTGATGTATTTACCGACAATGGATATACCAAAGAAGAAATGAAGATGTTCAACGAAACACGCAAGATTATGCACTCCGACATTCAGGTTAGCGCCATGTGTGTACGTGTTCCCGCCCTCCGTTCTCACTCGGAAAGTATCTGGGTAGAAACTGAACGCCCCATTTCTCCTGAAGAAGCCCGTGAAGCCTTTGCCAAAGGGGAAGGCCTGGTACTGATGGACAATCCCGAAAAGAAAGAATATCCGATGCCTTTGTTCCTGGCAGGTAAAGATCCGGTTTACGTAGGTCGTATCCGCAAAGATCTGGCAAACGAAAACGGACTGACTTTCTGGATTGTAGGCGATCAGATTAAGAAAGGTGCGGCATTGAACGCTGTTCAGATTGCCGAATACTTGATCAAAGTAGGAAACGTGAAATAATTTATTAAATAATTTGTCATAATCTTTATCTTTGCGTCAATCATTGGTTTAATGAATTGACCAAGATAAAGATTATATTGTTTCTTACAGTTATTCGCCCGTCAAACTATCCCACAACATTATGCTGAAAGGAAAAACACTTCGGCGGATACCGAAAAAACGAAGTGTTTTATTTATATCCCCGATAAAACAATCTTCTTGTTTCCGTCAAGAGTTCTTCTTAATATAATATAATTAAACCGTTTTACCCCAACCTTTAAACCATTCCTTACAGACAATGGAACGCGTAGCAAGCGGATAAAAGAACCATTAACCATACCAAGGAAAACGCCATACCTCCCAAAATCATTTCAGCAAATCCCCAAACAATTCACCTGACAGGCCCCCGTCTCGTCCAACCGACATGAATCAAAACACCATAAAAAAAAGAGCATTGCAACAAACTGCAATACTCTCTTCTTTCCAATATTCTATGATAGCTATTTTTTAGCATCCAAGGTATCATCAATGCTTTTTCCCGTACCCTTCAACGGGAATATATCAACCAAATTCACATCAAATATCAACGTTGAATATCCGGGAATACCTTCTGTACCATCTTTTCCGTAAGCCAATGGATAAGGAATATAAAGCTTCCATTGGTCACCGGCTTTCATACCACCAAATCCTTTCATCAAGGCCGTACTCCACCCTGCTATCACCGCACCTACCAGAAATTTTCTAGGAGTGGCAGTTTCCGGATCAAGCTCACCCTGATAACTTTGGTCAAAAACCGTACCGTTAATCAATTGACCACGATAATTCACCGCTACCGTATCCGTAGCAATAGGACTCTCAGTACCATCTCCCACTTTCTGAATCTTACAGTAAACATTATCAATGATCTTTCCTGTTTCATTCAATCCCAAAGATGGAAGTTTATAGGAACGGATGATTTTCCATTGCCCTTCTCCATTGCCTCGATTGGCTTCCGCCACTGTAGCAATGGAGTCAATATACCGCTGATTACGCTCTTCCCAGTTTGCATATGGATCTTCTGTCCCATCCGTCTCACTACATGAAACAATGGACAGGGAAGTAACAAACAGCAGACCAATCAGCCAAAGAATACTTTTATTCATAATACATTTATTATTGCAAAGTCTTCAGCAGACTTGTTATACTTACTTTATCGGCAATGATATTGTTCAGTTCCGAAATAGCTACACGCTCCTGCTGCATGGTATCACGATTACGCAAAGTTACACAATTATCCTCCAAAGTCTGGTGGTCTACTGTGATACAATACGGAGTACCGATGGCATCCTGACGACGGTAACGCTTGCCGATGCTGTCTTTCTCATCATACTGGCAGTGGAAATGGAACTTCAAGTCATTCATAATCTCACGCGCCTTCTCGGGCAGGCCGTCTTTCTTCACCAACGGCATCACGGCCAGTTTCACCGGAGCCAGAGCAGCAGGCAATTTCAATACCACACGAGTTTCACCATTCTCCAATGTCTCTTCTGTATAAGCAGCACTCATAATGCTAAGGAACATACGGTCCACACCGATAGATGTTTCAATAACATACGGAGTATAGCTTTCGTTCAATTCCGGATCGAAATACTTGATGCTCTTGCCACTGAACTTCTCGTGCTGACTCAAGTCAAAGTTCGTACGGCTATGAATACCTTCCACTTCCTTGAATCCAAACGGCATCAGGAATTCAATGTCTGTAGCTGCATTGGCATAATGTGCCAGTTTATCGTGATCATGGAAACGGTAATGATCATCACCGAAACCTAATGCCTTATGCCATTTCAAACGAGTTTCTTTCCATTTGGGGAACCACTCCAGCTCAGTACCCGGTTTTACGAAGAACTGCATCTCCATCTGTTCAAACTCACGCATACGGAAAATGAACTGGCGGGCTACGATCTCGTTGCGGAAAGCCTTACCAATCTGAGCGATACCGAAAGGAATCTTCATACGACCGGTCTTCTGTACATTCAGGTAATTGACAAAAATACCCTGCGCTGTTTCCGGACGAAGATAAATCTTCATGGCACCATCGGCAGTAGAACCCATTTCGGTAGAGAACATCAAATTGAACTGACGTACTTCAGTCCAGTTCTTGGTTCCCGAAATAGGACAAACAATCTCTTCATCAATGATAATCTGACGAAGTTCATCCAAATCATTGTCGTTCAAAGCTTTTGAGAACCGTTCATGTAAAGCGTCGCGCTTGGCCTGATGCTCCAGAACACGACCGTTGGTGCTACGAAACTGAGCCTCATCAAAAGCATCACCAAATCTCTTGGCAGCCTTGGCCACTTCTTTGTTTATCTTCTCGTCATATTTGGCAAGCTGGTCTTCAATCAGCACATCGGCACGATAACGTTTTTTAGAATCGCGGTTGTCAATCAGAGGATCATTGAATGCGTCCACATGTCCGGAAGCCTTCCAAATAGTAGGATGCATAAAAATAGCAGAATCAATACCTACGATGTTCTCGTGCAGCAGCACCATACTCTGCCACCAATATTGCTTGATATTATTCTTCAACTCCACTCCCATCTGACCGTAATCGTATACAGCGCCCAGTCCGTCATAGATATCACTGGACGGAAATACAAAACCATACTCTTTACAGTGCGATACTAATTTCTTAAAAACATCTTCTTGTGCCATTTTCTTATCTGTTTATTCTTACACTTTTGTTGTTTTTTCCTGTTTTCAACCTTTAATAAGGGCGAAATAATATGCAAAGTAAATGATTTTTTTCAATAAAAGTCGTATTTTTGCGTGCATATCATCAGAACATTAAGGAATTTAAATATATATGAGCGACGATTTTATTGATAAAGAGGAACAAAACGAAGAAAATATCCCCACGCCGGAGAACGGACACTTGGACTATAAACCTGCCGATACCAAAAACACAGGGGTGAAGCACCAGCTGAGCGGAATGTATCAGAACTGGTTTTTGGACTATGCCTCTTACGTAATACTGGAACGTGCCGTACCGCACATCAATGATGGTTTGAAACCTGTCCAAAGACGTATCCTCCACTCTATGAAAAGATTGGATGACGGCCGATATAACAAAGTTGCAAACATTGTAGGACATACCATGCAGTTTCACCCGCACGGCGATGCTTCCATAGGCGATGCGTTGGTGCAGCTAGGCCAAAAGGATCTGTTGATAGACTGTCAGGGAAACTGGGGTAACATACTGACAGGCGACGGTGCCGCTGCCCCCCGTTATATCGAAGCACGTCTGTCCAAATTCGCATTGGATGTGGTTTTCAATCCCAAAACCACCGAATGGCAAGCATCATACGACGGACGAAACAAAGAGCCGATCACCCTACCTGTCAAATTCCCGCTCTTGCTCGCTCAGGGAGTAGAAGGTATTGCTGTGGGCCTTTCTTCCAAAATCCTGCCACACAATTTTAACGAACTGTGTGATGCCTCCATTGCCTATTTGCGTGGTGAGGAATTCAAACTCTATCCCGATTTCCAGACAGGAGGCTCTATTGATGTATCACGCTACAACGATGGAGAACGCGGCGGAATGGTGAAAGTACGTGCTAAAATCAATAAAATAGACAACAAAACATTGTCCATAGCCGAAGTACCTTTCGGAAAGACTGTCCCGGGGGTATGCGACTCTATTGTCAAAGCCAGTGAAAAGGGAAAAATCAAGATCCGGAAAGTGGAAGATCTTACTTCTGAAAAAGTGGAAATCCTAGTGCACCTTGCTCCGGGAGTATCCTCGGACAAAACCTTGGACGCGCTCTATGCATTTACTGATTGTGAAGTAAGCATATCTCCCAATTGCTGTGTAATTGATGAAAAGAAACCCCACTTCCTTACAGTCAGTGCCGTCCTTAAAAAAGCCACGGACAACACGTTGTCCCTGCTTCGTCAAGAGTTGGAAATACACAAAGGAGAATTGCTTGAAAACCTTCATTTCGCATCATTGGAAAAAATCTTTATCGAAGAACGGATTTATAAGGAAGTAAAGTTCGAGCAATCCGAAAATACAGATGCCGCCTGCGAATTCATTGATGAACGGCTGACTCCTTTCTATCCGCAATTTATCCGTGAAGTGACCAAAGAGGATATTCTGAAGTTATTGGATATCAAGATGGCCCGGATTCTGAAGTTCAACAAGGATAAAGCAGATGAGAACATAGCCCGTATCAAGGAACAGATTGAAGAAATAAACAATCATCTGGCACATATCGTAGAATATACCATTGACTGGTATCAGATGTTGAAAGATAAATATGGCAAACAATACCCCCGCCGTACAGAGTTACGTAACTTCGATACCATTGAGGCGGCGAAGGTAGTGGAAGCTAACGAAAAACTCTATATCAACCGCGAAGAAGGCTTTATCGGCACCGCCTTGAAAAAAGATGAATTTATAGCCAACTGTTCAGATATTGACGATGTGATTATCTTCTATAAAGACGGCAAATACAAAGTGGTTCGTGTAACAGACAAAATGTTTGTCGGCAAGAATGTTCTCTATGTCAATATCTTCAAGAAAAACGACAAACGTACCATATACAATGTGGTCTATCGGGATGGAAAAGAAGGGTTTCACTATATCAAACGATTCAACATTACCTCCATCACCCGCGACCGTGAATATGATGTAACGCAAGGTACGCCCGGCTCACGTATCGTTTACTTTACAGCCAATCCCAATGGGGAAGCGGAGGTTATCAAGATTACCTTAAAGCCGAATCCGCGTATCAAAAAAATCATATATGAAAAAGATTTCAGTGACATCAATATAAAGGGACGCCAGTCCATGGGCAATATCCTGTCTAAATACGAAGTACATAAAATAGCCTTGAAACAACGTGGCGGCTCTACCCTGGGTGGAAGAAAAGTATGGTTTGACCGGGATGTACTCCGCTTGAACTATGACGGACGCGGTGAATATCTGGGAGAATTCCAAAGTGACGAATTGATTTTAATAGTCCATGAAAATGGAGAATTCTATACCAGTAACTTTGATTTGAACAATCATTATGATCCGGGGATCCACATCATCGAGAAGTTCGATGCCAACAAGGTATGGTCCGCCGCTTTATTTGATGCCGACCAGGGATATCCTTATCTGAAACGATTCACTTTTGAATCCACTTCACGCCGTCTCAATTATTTGGGCGAGAATAAGGAAAGTCGTTCTATATTGCTTACTTGTGTGGCTTATCCACGCATACAAGTCATATTCGGAGGACATGACAGTTTCCGTGATCCATTGGAAATAGATGTGGACGAATTCATCGGAATCAAGAGTTTCAAAGCGAAAGGAAAACGAATCAGTACTTACAACATTGAACAAATAAATGAACTGGAACCTTTACGCTTCCCCGAACCTTCCAAAGAAGAGGACGGTGCGGAAGAGGGGACTGATGAAAACGAAGAAACTGCCGAAATTGAAGATCCGGATCATGGTAAGAGTGAAACAGATATCATTGATGAAATTACCGGCCAGATGAAACTGTTTTAAAAAATGAAGAAAATTCTCCTGTTATTACTGTCCCTGTTTTTGGGGCTGTCTTCGCAGGCGCAGGAAGACAGCTTACAAGCAAACCGCTACGTTATGAGAGCTACTCTTTACGGTGCCGGTTTTACAAATATATTGGACACCTATCTTTCACCGATGGAATATACCGGACCCGAAATTCGTATCCTGCGTGAAAGTATGCGCATGACCAAACTGATGAATGGCAACGTGTCTGTTCAAAGTCTGTTCCAAGCCAATCTGTCCCTGACAGAGAATAAAGCAGAAACAAGTAATGAAATGGCAGGTATGGTCAATTGGAATTATGCACTGCATTACCAGTTCCGGCTGACAGAAAACTTGAAGATACTGGCGGGTCCCATGCTGGACTTGAACGGCGGGTTCATCTATAACATGCGAAATTCCAATAATCCCGCCCAAGCTAAAGCATATGTCAATCTGGCGGCATCGGGTATGGTCATCTATCGGTTTCATATCGGTAACTATCCGCTGATAGCCCGTTATCAAGCCAATCTGCCTGTCATGGGGGTTATGTTTTCCCCGGAATACGGACAATCTTATTATGAGATATTCAGTTTAAAGAATGGCGGCAAGAATGTGCTGTTCACTTCCCTGCATAACCAACCTTCCTTGCGACAGCTGGTTACATTGGATTTTCCTATCCGGTCGGTCAATATGCGTTTCGGATACCTATGTGATATCCAGCAGGCGAAAGTCAATAATCTGAAAAGTCATATATGGTCACACGCCTTTATGATAGGTTTCGTGAAAAACTTTTATTTATTAAAAGGTAAGAACAAAGTGGCGATGCCCAGCCGGGTCAGCCCTTATTAATATAGAGGATGAAAAGAAATAGTTATATTTTTATCAGTCTGTTATTGTCTGTTGTATTATTTACTTCGTGCATCACGGAGGACGAATACGACAACTCCCCCGAAGGCAACTTCGAAGCATTATGGCAGACTATCGACCGCCAGTATTGTTTCCTTGACTATAAAAAGCAGGAATACGGATTGGACTGGAATGAAATATACAGCCAGTATAAACAGAGAATATCCAAAGGCATGAATAATGAACAGTTATTCGAAGTTCTGGCAGATATGCTGAACGAGTTGCGTGACGGACACGTAAATCTGTCTTCCAAACTGGAGTACTCCCAATATCGTGAATGGTTTGACAGCTATCCGGCCAATTTCAGCGACAGCATCCAACGTGTTTATCTAGGTAAGGATTATGCCCAATCCTCGGGTATGAAGTATCAGATATTCGAGGACAATATAGCCTATATTTATTGTGGCAGTTTCCAATCGGGCATCGGTGAAGGAAATCTGGACGAGGTTCTAAACAAACTGGCTATTTGTGATGGGTTGATTATTGATGTGCGAAATAATTCGGGTGGTAATCTTACCACAGCCGAGAAATTAGCCGCACGTTTCACGAATGAAAAAGTGCTGGTAGGCTATATGTCCCATAAAACCGGACCGGGGCACAATGACTTCTCCACTCCCAAAGCAGTTTGGCTGGAACCGTCACTAGACCGTGTACGCTGGCAAAAACAGGCGGTAGTGCTGACTAACCGCCGCTCTTTCAGCGCCACTAATGATTTTGTGAACAGAATGAAAATACTTCCCAAAGTGACCATCATCGGTGACAAAACAGGTGGCGGTTCCGGCCTGCCCTTCTCCTCCGAACTGCCCAACGGCTGGTCTGTCCGCTTCTCGGCCAGCCCCATGTACGATGCGGATATGCAACATCTGGAATTCGGTATAGATCCGGACATCAAAGTCAATATGAGTTCAGAGGATATGCAACGCAATGTAGATACCATTATTGAGGCTGCACGTGAATATTTACATAGCCACAAAGAATAATTTTCTAAAAATCTTTGGTACTTAAGAAATATTGCTTATCTTTGCACCCGCTTACCAAAAGCAATGTCGCGCGTGTGGCGTAATTGGTAGCCGCGCCAGACTTAGGATCTGGTGTCGTGAGACGTGTAGGTTCGAGTCCTATCACGCGCACAAGTTTCCGTATAGAAACAGACAAAAGCCCTCGAAATTATCCGATTTCGAGGGCTTTCTTTACTAGAAGAAACTAGTTCTCAAAAATCATGTGGCATACTAAAATTTCACATTTATTTTTTTCCCTTTATAAAGCACTGTCTTTTCACTTCCATCCGGCATTCGAACTGTAAATTTCGGCTCAGCGGAAATTTCTGGTTGGTAAGTTTTAAAATTAGCTATCTTTGCTTACCTTTGTTTTATGAAACCCGAACG
>NZ_JBDFXP010000040.1:0-46630 GCF_040911965.1 Phocaeicola sp. RTP21359st1_B8_RTP21360_211022 | reverse complement strand
TTATTTCCTATCACAGAATTCTTTTCATATCCCAAATGGGCATCCATTTCACCTTCAAGCATCTTTTCCAATACTTGGGCATGCAACTGCTTCAGAAACTTGCTCACATCGGCTTCTGTCTTGAACTGACTGATAAACTTGCTTAAAACCTCATCAGGCACTACTTGATTCTTTTCTTTCATAAGCTTCTTCATTTTGCAAATGTATAAAATAAAAAATACGAGACTCATTTCTGAATCCCGTATTTCCATTTACACAAAATATTTTATAGTGCCTCGATAAACGAATCAAGCGGCTATATTTTATAGATAACCGCTTGATTTTTGAGTTAGGATTTCATCAGCATTATGTCTGCTCTCATTTCCAAAAACTCCTTATATTTCTCCGGATGGTCCACATAATCAATCACCCGGTTGATGGCTATTTCCGCTTGTTTCTCCTTTACCTTAGCGTAATAGCGTATCACTCCCCTACTCTTGTCCGAATGCCCTAAACAGTAGTCTATCACTCCATCAGGTATCCCTAGTTCTGAAGCTAATTGTGCAAAGGTTTTCCGGGCGGAGTAGTAAACCACACGTTCCTTTATCCCAAGTTCCTTTGCAAGCTTCGCTATTCCCCGTGATATATGACGAGAGAAATTCTTATAAGTGAAATTATAATGAAAATCCAGCTTACCGGTTCTTGGGTTCATCCATTTTGCTATAATACAGGCTGCTTTCTCGTGAACAGGCAATATAATGACATTTGCATTGGAAGTCCGCCCCATAATCTTCTTACGGGAGTATTGTATATACCTAGAGCTTCTAAAATCCATATCCATCAAGTCAGTCATATTAATACCTCCGAGATAAAATGAAAGAGAGAACAAATCTCTGGCTACTGACAGATAATTACTGTCAACCTCAGCATTAAGTATCTTGGACAAAGACTCCAGCCTGATACTGACATCGCGTACAGGAGATTGCGGAATAGAATAATCTACAAAAGGATGTACATTATATGAAACCTTTCTCTTTTTTATCGCCCTGTTTATGATTGTCCGCGTATTTCTCATTACTATCCCCAATGTCGCCCGGCTCCAATTCTTTTTCTCAAGATACGCTGCATATTGCTCTATAAGTTCCGGGGTAATATCGACAAGTCGTACATCCCCACGCAGGAACTTCAAGAAATGAGCCTCACTTTCCCTCATCATATTAGCATAGTTGGTTTTACTGTTTTTAAACAGTTCCTCAATATATGCATCACACACAGACTTAAATGATTCCCCCTGTGTATCCACAGATTCCCTTAAGATGAAATCCTTCAACTGTGTACATGAATAGATACCTAGATTATCTATCTTGTCCAATCTTTCCTGATACTTATTGAGAAGATTACGCAATTTTGTATTTATCATTGCGGCATCCGGGCGTTTTACCACCTGTCCGTTCTTGAACTGGGAGAGATTATCTATGATAAACCGAGTGATAATGTAGCAAGTTTCCTGCTTATGGCAAACGGCCACTCTAATTTTATGTCTGCCATCTTTTAAAACTTTTGCTTTGAAAATTGTTAGTTTGAGAGTTGCCATACTGATTAAAATTAAAGGATAAGTTTTGGATAAGTTTTTGTGTCCATTGATGGGCAAAAATTCCTTTTTTTTAATCAATAAAATGAAGATTTTTATAATAAAAAAGGCTTTGAAAACAGCATCAAACCACTGATTATCAAAGCCTTTTTCTTTTGTCGGGGTAGCGGGATTCGAACCCACGACCCCCTGCTCCCAAAGCAGGTGCGCTAACCGGACTGCGCTACACCCCGAATCTTTTTTTATTTTTTCAATCGCTTTATCTCTCAAAAGCGATGCAAAGGTACGGCTTTTTTTTATATATGCAAATATTTAAAGCGATTTTTTTCTACTTTTTTTCGCATTATTACTTATCAAATTATAAATCAAAACATTAACCTTAAAACTTTTTTTATCCGCAACAAAGAAATTTCAGTGTAAAACAACTCCCCTTTCCGATTTCACTACTCGCCGAGATACTTCCACCATGTAAATTCATAATTTGTTTGCATAAACTGAGTCCTATACCACTACCTGTTGGCTTCGTTGTAAAAAAAGGAACAAAGATTTTATCCAATACTTCTGGAAGAATGCCACTACCATTATCACAGACAGAAAGGAAAAATAGATGTTTTTCTAAATCACAATGTGTGCTAATGATAACTTCGGGATAGATTTGCTCTACACAAGCCTCACCTGCATTCTTTAGTAAATTGATTAATACTTGTTCTATCTGTGAACGATCCAGCATCAGTGTCGTTTCTGGGTTTTCTACTTTATATATATATTGTATGTTTTTATTAGGAAACAGTTTTTTCATATCACTCAGTAAATCACCTATATTTACTGGAGCCAGTATCGGAACAGACAGACGAGAAAGTTTACGATAGTTTTCCACAAAATTCAGCAACCCTTTACTTCTTCTATGAATAGTCTGCATCCCTTGCAACATGATATTGTAATCTCTCTCATTCATACCATTTTGTACAGCACGCTCACTTAATGTTTCACTTAATGAAATAATGGGCGCAATGGAGTTCATTATTTCATGAGTGAGTACACGAATCAGCTTCTGCCATGCTTCCATCTCATTTTCCTCCAATACAGCATGGATATTCTTTAAATTAACCAACCGGAGTTCCGTACCATGTTGAGCGGAATATTCAGATACCGTAACAGCCAATTCTTGTATAATATCTCCTTTATGTATTCGTACTGTTTTAATTTCTCCAGGCTGTAATGACAGGATAATAGTAGGAAAATCAGAATTTAACAGAGCCAATTCCCTGACAGAATGAATACGATAACCGCACAAATCCTGCATGGCTGCCCGGTTCATCCAATGTATATTGCACTGACTATCTACTACCAGCAAACTGCTGTCAACAGTATTCAATAATGTTTCATAATATTGATATCGCTCTTCATTCTCGGACAACCGAGTACGGAATTCAGCAACAACATTATTTATTTCTTGTGCCAATCGTTGTTCTGTACGAGTTTTGTGCTGGGTAGAAAAACTCAAAGAGAAATCTGCATAACGAATACCTTCTATCATTCGCGATATCATACGGGTCGTTTTATACTGCCACTGACAGATATAAATGATAATACCTGCCATAATCATCAGCGAAAAAAACAAGCAAAAATAGAGCGAATGTTGATAAAAGAGATATGCAGCTATAGCTACTACCCCCATTAATAACATACAAGCTATCATCCGTAAAGTTTGTAAACGACTCATAACCCTAATTTTTCAAGTTTCCGATAAAGAGCGTAACGGGTAATCCCCAAATATTCCGCTGCACGACTCAAGTTCCCTTCGCTGCGTTTCATAGCACGTTCTATGGCATTGCGTTCTAATTGTTCCAAGTTCAGTATCTCATCCGTATTCACCCTCTTCTCGGGTTGTGGCTGCAACATGAAATTTGCAGGCTTTAACAATGGCGAGTCCGAAAGAATAATTGCCCGTTCTATGGCATGCTGCAATTCGCGGACATTACCCGGCCAATGGTAACGCATGAGTTTCTGCTTGGCTTCGCGGCTCAGTCCGTTTATCTCTTTCTTATATTTATGAGTATACCTTTGTAAGAAATAATCAGCCAGTAAGAGAACATCCTCTCCCCTTTCCCGCAATGGAGGAATAGTAATCTCAATCGTATTGATACGATACAACAGGTCTTGACGGAAATTACCCTCCTCCACCAATTCTCGGATATTTACATTTGTTGCGCTTATCAACCGAACATCAATAGGAATTATATCCGTTGCTCCCAAACGTGAAATCTGCCGTTTTTCTATGGCTGTTAGTAATTTGGCCTGCATAGGTAATGACAAATTCCCTATTTCATCCAAAAAAAGCGTTCCTCCTGATGCCACCTCCATACGTCCCGCCTTTGCTTTGCGGGCATCTGTAAAAGCCCCTTTTTCATAGCCGAACAATTCACTTTCGAATAATGATTCAGGTATGCTCCCCAAGTCAATCGTTATAAAAGGACATTCACGACGAGGAGAAAAATAACGTAGAGAACGGGCCACCAAATCTTTACCGGTTCCATTTTCACCCAATATCAAAATATTAGCATCAGTATCCGATAATTTCCGAATAGTATCAAAAACCTCTCGCATAGGCGCTGAGTGACCTATCATTTGAGGCATCTCTTCATCCTGCGCGCTCAATGCTACAACTTGTTCTTTCAGTTGCCTGACCTCTTTACGAGAATCACGAAGTTTGATAGCCGATGAAAGCGTAGCAAGTAGTTTTTCTTTTTCCCAAGGTTTGGGAATAAAGTCAATAGCTCCAGCCTTAATGGCCCGTACTGCTTTATCTGTATCCGCATAAGCAGTCATAAACAAGACAATAGCCTGCGGATCTAACTTTAATATCTGCTCTAGACAATCGAATCCTTCCTGCCCGCTGATAGCATCCCGACGAAAATTCATATCAAGCAAAATAACATCAGGTTGAAAAGTAGTCATGAAATGCTCAATACGAGTCGGTTGAGTAGTAACTTTTATTTTTTCCACGTAGGGATCCAATAAAAGGTTTAGTGCAAAAAGCACGTCCTCATTATCATCTATAATCAATATTTTTCCTTTTGCATTCATTATTTTATCCTCAATATATCTTGTTATACGAATAAAAGATTTTCTATCCGCTTTTTTGCAAAGATATTGTTTTTTTTAATGTGTTGTCTGTGCGGATACGCACAAAAATAGTGCGTATCCGCACAGAGACATCATTATCTTTTATCCCACAAAAATCTGGTAAACAAAGAGATAAGATAATGGCACGCTATTTGATTAGTCTACAATACTAATATATTAAGTTATGAAAAAAAAATCAGTAATAGCTATCAATTTATGCCTTATAGCAAGCATAGTAACTCTATTCGGCAATAAGATCTATATGCTTTATATAGGTGACTGCCATCAATTGTGGGAAGAAGCACAAACTCACTATGTTAATCGACAATATGAAAAAGCACGCGAGTTATTAGAAAAGATAGCTCACATTGATACGGCCCATCATGCCCAATATCTGACAGGCGATATGTATTTAAAAGGCTTAGGAGGTGAAATTGATTATGATAAGGCTTTGAAACTTTTTCATCAATCGGCAGCGGGCGGAAACACGTATGCTGAAAACAATATAGGTTTTATGTACACATATGGTTTGGGAGTCACTAAGGATTACAGCCAAGCTTTCAAATGGTTGAACAGAGCTGCCACTCAAGGAAATCCAGAAGCTCAAATTGGCATGGGAAGCCTTTATAAAAACGGTTGGGGAGTACGTAAGGATTGTTACATTGCTATGACTTGGTACCTACGTTCTGTAGCTCATGGTAATACGGACGCCATGAACAATATCGGTTATTTATATAAAAACGGACTTGGGGTTCCCAAAGACTTTGAAGAAGCTTATTTTTGGTTTAAAAAAGCAGCAGATAAGAATAATCCGATAGCTCAATATAATATAGGAAATATGTATTGTTATGGCGAAGGAATGGAAAAAGACTTTGCTAAAGGAGCTGAGTGGCTGACCAAAGCTGCTTTACAGGGGAATGCTCCTGCACAATACAACCTGGGCCGCATGTATCAGTGGGGTAAAGGTGTAAAAAAAGACTTACAACAAGCCCGGTTCTGGTTCCAAAAAGCTATAGACAACGGTCATGAAAAAGCAAAGGAAGCATTAACCAAAATAAAAAGCGACTTATCCAAAGAAGACACCGAAGACCCACTCCTGTTCACCTAACTATAAGCCAAAAGTACTAATAGGTATAAAGACATAAAAAAAAACGAACATGAAACTATATTGTATTATAGCACTTTCTCTTCTGCTTCGCCCGGAAACAGCCACAGCACAACAAGAAGAATCAATAACATTGAGTTTGCAACAAGCTATTGAAATAGCACAAGAAAACTCACCGGAAGCACAAGCTGCCCGTCATACCTATCGGGCAGCTTATTGGAACTACCGTTTTTTCCGGGCGAATTATCTTCCCTCCGTCACATTAACTTCATCTCCTACCCTAAATCGGGAGATAAACAAGATTACCCAACCGGATGGAACAAATCAATTTATCCAGCAAGACCAGTTAAGCACAGATCTCAGCCTTAAAATAAATCAAAATATATGGTTTACCGGTGGCAGCTTGTTTGTAAAAAGTACCACCCAACGCATTGATGAATTTGAAGATAATCATACAGCGTATAACACCCA
The DNA here is from genome assembly GCF_040911965.1 of Phocaeicola sp. RTP21359st1_B8_RTP21360_211022. Taxonomy (NCBI): domain Bacteria; kingdom Pseudomonadati; phylum Bacteroidota; class Bacteroidia; order Bacteroidales; family Bacteroidaceae; genus Phocaeicola; species Phocaeicola sp. RTP21359st1_B8_RTP21360_211022. The sequence continues at coordinate 40,358 of NZ_JBDFXP010000040.1, read as the reverse complement.
ACCCATAGTAATAGGTTACGAGCAGCAACTTTTTGGATATAATTCTTTAAAATGGGATCACCGTATCGAACCCCTTCGCTACCGGGAAGCCCGTAAAGCATATGCAGAAGCATTGGAACTTGTAGCCTCAGAAACCAGCACTCTTTTCTTCAACCTGGCAACTGCACAAACTAATCTTGACATAGCCGCCTACAACTATGCTTCTGCCGATACTTTATACAGGTATGCTGAGGGAAGATATAATATAGGAACTATAACTGAAAACGAAATGCTACAGCTGGAAATAAACAAACTGACAGAAGAAACCAATATGATGAATGCCCGCATCGAAGTAGAGGACCAAATGCAAACACTCCGTTCCTTCCTTGGCATTAATCGGGAAATAAATTTACGAGTCATTCCGGAAGACAGCATTCCTCAACTCGAAATCCCTTTACAAAAAGCATTACAACTGGCATTCAAAAACAGTCCCGATCCTGACACTTATAAACGCAAACAATTAGAAAGCCGCAGCGCATTAGCTTCTGCAAAAGCCAATGCAGGTTTGAAAGCCGACCTGTATGTACAATTCGGGCTTTCTCAAACCGGAAATAAATTTGCAGATTCTTACCGAAACCCCATGAACCAACAATATGCCAGTATTGGTATTTCTTTACCTATCCTGGATTGGGGTCGTGGAAAAGGACGCGTTCGTGTAGCTCGTTCCAATGTAGACTTAGTAGATACACAGGCTGAACAGGGAATGAAAGATTTTGAATTGAATGTATGTAAAATGGTCCGTCAATTCAATCTTCAAGCATACCGTGTAGCAGTAGCCGCCAAGACGGACAAGACGGCCGACCGGCGCCACGATGTAGCACGCCGGCTTTATATCTTAGGAAAATCGACAATTCTAGACCTCAATGCCGCCATTACAGAAAAAGATACCGCACGGAGAAATTATATAACAGCTTTGAAAACTTATTGGAGTCTGTATTATGGTATTAGAAGTATGACGGGATATGATTTCCTCAGAAAAGCAGAGATTTCATGTACTATACCTAAACCTTAACTACACGGCAGATATAAATGATCTTTGTATTATCGCCATACTAAAAAAAGAAATAAAAAAAATTATATCAAAAAACATAAACTAATGGATATAAAAATTGAAAAGAAACCGTGGTACATCCGCTATCGCTACTATATGATAGCTGCACTGGCCTTCATTATCTTCCTTATCTATGTGATAAGCCTTTCATTAGGTCCTCGCAAGCTGCGTATCGAAACAGACAACATTCAGATAGCCGAAGTAAAAGATGACAAATTTATGGAGTATGTAGATGTGGAAGGACTGGTGCAACCCATTCTTACCATCAAAGTAAACACTCGTGAAGCCGGCAGTGTAGACCGCATTGTTGGAGAAGAAGGGAATATGATGAAACAAGGTGACACCTTGTTGATACTGACTAATCCGGATCTGATTCGTTCCATTGAAGACCAACGTGACGAATGGGAAAAACAACGAATCACCTATAAAGAGAAAGAGATAGAAATGGAACAAAAGAGTCTGACACTGAAGCAACAGACATTACAGGCACAATATGAGATGGAACGACTGCGCAAGAGCTTCGGACTGGACAAAGAGGAATTCAAAATGGGAATTAAGAGCAAGGCTGAGCTTCAAGTATCTGAAGATGAATATAAGTATAAACTGAAAAATACGGCATTACAAATGGAAAGCCTGAAACATGATTCATCCGTAACCCTTATCCGCAAAGAATTATTGAAAAATGATCTGGAACGTGAAAGCAAAAAACTGAAACGTGCGGAAGAACGATTGGAGGATTTGATAATAAAAGCTCCGATTGGCGGCCAACTAAGTTTTGTGAAAGTAACTCCCGGCCAACAGGTTGCTTCGGGAGAAAGTATAGCTGAAATAAAAGTGCTGGATCAATATAAAATTCATACTTCTTTAAGTGAATATTACATTGACCGCATCACAACAGGTCTTCCGGCTACCGTAAACTATCAAGGGAAACGCTACCCCCTGAGAATTACTAAAGTAGTTCCTGAGGTAAAAGACCGTATGTTTGATGTAGATTTGGTATTTACCGGAGAAATGCCCGAGAATGTCCGTGTAGGAAAGAGCTTCCGGGTACAAATAGAATTGGGCCAACCCGAACAAGCTATAGTTATCCCACGTGGAAATTTCTACCAGTCTACTGGAGGACAATGGATTTACAAAATAAACCCATCAAAAACAAAAGCTGTAAAAGTTCCATTGAATATAGGACGCCAAAACCCGCTTCAATATGAAATCACTGAAGGTTTACAGCCTGGAGAATTTGTAATTATCACAGGATATGATACCTTTGGTGACGCAGAAGAATTGATATTAAAATAAAACATGCAACATGAAAACTTTGAAATATGCCTGGCGCTTCTTAATGCGTTCTAAATCGTATACTATCATTAATTTGCTAGGACTGGCTTTCAGTCTGGCATGCAGCATCATCTTGATGCGATATATCCATAGGGAACTGACGGTGGATGCACATAGCGTAGATCCGGAACATATCATCATTCCTATACGGGATATAGAAGGAAATCTTCATCCGGGAAGTTTGCAACAAGGTTGGTCTGAAACTGATTCTGTTTATATTCCTGACCATCAAATAGTGGAACAATGCCGCCTGATGTTACAGCAGCGAGACAATGTGGTATATGAAAACAGTAACTATGCAATGAATATAGCAGCAGTTGACTCCACTTTTTTTCATTTCTTCCACTACCCGGTTGCAGCCGGTGAGGCCCATTTAGATGCCCCTGGTGACGCCATCATCACCCAGCGCTATGCCCGTAATATATTTGGTAAAGAAAATCCGATAGGAAAAGTATTGGAATATTATGGTAAAAACATCACCATCAAGGGAGTGATTGGAGAATTGGGATGCAAATCATTACTTCGGTTCGATCTACTGGTATCATACAGATTGGTGGAACACTGGCAACGTATGGATATATCACTGATGCGCATACTCCCCGGTGTAGATCTGGATAAGATAAACAAAGCAAGCAATGTGTACAGAAAGGACAAAAGGGGAAACAGAATACGCTGGGAATTTATTACTTGGAAAAATTTATACTGGAGAAATTCCATTGGTCACGATGACGATTACGATTCCATCATGCAATTCGGTAACCGTACACACCTGTATATTCTTTCAGGAGTAACCATATTGCTATTATTGGTAGGTATATTGAATTTCATCAATATTTATATGGTATTTATGATGAAACGTTCTAAAGAATATGGAGTAAAGAAAGTATTCGGCTTGCAGCGTCTGCCTTTGTTTTTACAAATATGGATAGAAAATCTGTTATTAGCCTTTGCCGCATTGCTAACCGCCTGGCTGTTGATAGAAGCAACCCAAGTACCAGTCAGCCGGTTGATGAATGAACAAATTAGCTATTCGGCATTCGACTGGCAATTGTCTTTGGGATTCATCATATTATTACCTTTGGTCACTTCTATTTATCCATACATCAGATATAATTATCTCCCTCCTATTGTGTCTATCCGTTCAATAACATCAAACCGTCATGCTATCACTGTACGTATGACATTCCTTTTTTTTCAATACATTATAACCATATTACTCCTTATCCTGTCCTTTTACTTTGGCAAGCAACTGCATTTCCTGCTGAATACCTCTCCCGGATATCGGACAGAAAGAATTCTCAGAGCTGAGTTGTTACACGAAAACAAAAATTATCTGCGCTCTGATACAGAAGAAAAGCGCAATGAGCGCTTTGCCCGCCAAGACCGTATCAAGCAACTATTAAACGAGTGTCCTCACATTGAAATGTGGATGAATTCCCATTATTCTATATTAAGAGGAGGCTCTATCTGCATGTTGTTAAATGACCAGGATACCCGTCAACCCATGCTCACCCTATTTCCTTCTCCACAATTCTTCCAACTATATGATTTAAAAGTACTGGAAGGAGAAATCCCCAAAAAATTTGAAGGTTGGAGTGACAATAAAATGGTACTGAACAAAGCAGCAATGAAAGCTATGGGCTATACTCGGCTAGAAGATGCTTTTGTACGCAGCGAATCCCCGCTTTGGATTAGTGTCAGCGAAAAAGGAGAAATGGAAGAAGGTGGAACCAAACTTATGCCTGTAGTGGCTGTAATAGCCGATTATTACCCAAGCCATCTCACTGAAGGAATAAAACCGATGGCATTTGTCGTAGGGCCCAGCAGCGGCAACAGCGATTTTTTGATTGCCGTCAATCCCGATAAAGAAAAAGAAGTCATAGAATATCTGAAGAAAACAGAGAAAGAAATATATAATACCGAAGACTTCACCTATACTTGGTTGACAGATGAAGTCCACAAACTTTATGCTCAGGACCGTCAAACAGCAAACATTTACTTTGTCTTTGCCTTGATAGCAATCATCATCTCCTGTTTGGGATTATTTGGATTATCCTTATTTGATATCCGACAACGTTATCGTGAAATTGCCATCCGCAAAGTAAATGGCGCAGGGATGAAAGACCTTTACCTGCTATTGTTCCGCAAATATATCAAAGTAATAGGTTGTGCATTTGTATTGGCTATTCCACTTGCTTATTACCTCATATATATGTATACACGGGATTTTGCACTAAAAATACCTGTAGATATAGGAATTTATTTAACAGTTCTAGCTATCATTTCCTTTATTTCATCAAGCACATTAATTTGGCAAATACACAAAGCTGCTCAAATTGATCCCGCAAAAATTATAAGATCAGAATAAACACACATTAAATATGAAAACACTGAAATATGCCTGGCGCTTTTTAATGCGTTCTAAATCGTATACTATCATTAATTTGCTGGGACTGGCTTTCAGTCTGGCATGCAGTATCATCTTGATGCGATATATCCATAGGGAACTGACAGTGGACACACATTGCATCGACAGGGAGCATGTGTATGCTATCTGTACCAATACAGAAGGTAACCGGGGACTGAGTGGACTGAAACAATATAACTATGATACCATTTCTATCGACAATCGTTTCGTAGAAGCTATGACCACCTATATTCCATTGGAAAAGGACTATGTCATTTCCGGTACCAACCGTATTCCGGCACGTAGTCTCGTTACCGACAGTGTATTTTTCCAGTTATTTCATTATCCTATAGTGCAAGGAAAGCTATCTCTCACAACACCTCAGTCGGCATTATTAACAGAAAAATACGCCCGTAAGATTTTCGGTAATGAAAATCCGATAGGTAAAGTACTACGTTATAGCAATGGCAAAGATATTACCGTAGAAGGCATTGTAGGAGAACCTGAGTGTAAAACTACAATTAACTTTGATATCATCCTCTCTTCTAAATTATCCCAACATTGGGAAAGGATGAATACAGAGCTCTATCGTTTCCTACCCGGTACAGATATAAATGCCATAAATAAGACAGGTAGTGTCCCACGATATATAAATGACCCTAAATATGACACTCGCACACATACTTTTTCTTTAATTTCTGTGAAGGATATTTACTGGGACGGTTCTTTAACAGACCGTGAACCTGCTATGTTTCTTTCGGGAAACCATTCCCACTTAATCATTTTGTCGGGCGTATGCCTGTTATTGCTCCTCACCGGCATTTTGAATTTTATTAATCTTTACCTAGTAGCATTATTACGCCGCGGAAAAGAATATGGATTGAAGAAAGTATTTGGTGTATGCGGCAAAACATTGTTTGCCAATATATGGATTGAAAATACATTACTAGTTCTGAGCGCCTTATTAGTATCCTGGCTTATTATTGAAATAATGTCTGCCCCTACTGAATATTTGTTCGACATTCACTTTTCTTATACGGCTTTCGACGGATGGCTTTCGGCAAGTATTTTATTATTGTTACCAGTAATAACTTCTATTTATCCATACATTAAATACAATTACACCTCCCCCATTCTTTCCATTCGCTCTATCGGTGTCCAAAGTCATTCCAAACATTTTCGTATGTTCTTTCTAGGGGCACAGTATATTATAACTTTTTTGTTAGTGGTATTATCACTTTATTTTAATCGACAACTTGGAATGTTGTTAAATACCGAACCCGGCTTTCGTACTAAAAACATAATGAATGTAAATTTAGTATATGAATCGAAAGATTTTAGCAGTTATACTTATGAAAGTATGCAACAACGCCGCCAACGTGTCATGCAATTGGATAATGAACTTAATGCATGCCCTTTTATTGAATTGTACGAACCTAGCTATGAGAATATCCTTACTCCTACCTTTGGTACAAATTATCTGAACAATAAAGGAGAAAAGGTGTTTCTGAATATTCATTACGCCACTCCTGCATTTTTCAAATTATATGATATAAAAGTAATTGAAGGTGAGATACCCGATATAAATAAAGAAGACCGGCGCACTGTTTTTGTTGTAAACAAAGCCGCACTGAAAGCATTAGGCTATACTTCAATCAATGGCGCTGGAGTGATTGAAGAAAATCAAAAAAGGGCTAATGCTAACGCTTCTCTTCAACCTATCGTTGCAGTAGTAGAGGATTATTTTGAAGGACATTTGACATCTGGAATCAAGCCTACTATCTATCCTGTCGGAGCACGGTTCAGTGGTGATCTTTATCAGATAGCTTATACACCCGGCAAAAAGAAAGAAGTGATTGATTTCTTACGTAATTTGGAATATAAAGTCTATGGAAGTGAAGACTTTGAATATACTTTCCTGGAAGATGATATCAAAGCGATGTATACACAAGACCGCCAAACAGCCACTATTTATTCTATTTTTGCAGGTATGGCTATTATTATTTCCAGTCTTGGTCTGTTAGGGATTTCTCTTTTTGACATTCGCCAACGATATCGGGAAATAGCGATTCGTAAAGTGAACGGTGCAAGTGCCAAAGACCTTTACCGACTGTTATTCCGCAAATATATAACCGTTTTAATTATAGCATTTGTCATAGCTATTCCTTTGGCTTATTATCTGATAAATACCTATACTCAAGATTTTGCAGTAAGGGCACCTGTCAGTATAGACATTTTTATCATATCATTGCTGTTGGTAATAATCATATCACTGGGCACCTTAGCATACCAAATACAAAAGGCGGCATATATTAATCCGACACAAATCATGAAAACAGAATAATTTTATAAAACAACGGAAATATGTTAAGGCATTATATAAAAATGGCAATGCGCCACTTATTAAAAAATAAGATACAAAATCTGATATCTATCGTAGGGCTATCCGTCGGGATATTATGTTTTAGTATCTGTCTTTATTGTAGCCGGTTCATCAGCGAAGTAGATTCTTGCTTTTCCAATAAAGAACTCATAGCAGACATAAATTTATGTACAACACGGGGAGATTTGTATTCTGGTATTCCGGCAACAACGATTGAAGAATTGCGCAAACTTAGATTCGATGAGGTTCAAGATTTTACCTTTACCGTTTATCCCCGAGAGCGGAGTTACAACGTAGAGATAAAAGAAGGGAAAGAATTGCCATACGATCATTTGATGACAATGGAAGTAGACTCTCTTTTTAGGAAAGTATTCACTCCCCGAATACTACAGGGATCATGGGAAGTAGCCTCCAACACCCCCAATGCCATCATACTGACCCGCTCTTTAGCAAAAAGGATTTTCGGTGAATCAGAAAATCCCATAGGCAAACGTATGATATTGACACAACGTCTTTTTACAGCACCGGATACCACTCCTCGTACTGGAGGCATAGCCTATACCATTCAAGCCGTGATAGAAGATATTCCCCTGAATACCAGCCTGAGTTTTCTTGAGAAACTGGATATGCTGACTTTGAATGACAGTGAAGGAACATTGCAATTCAACGGTCGTAATAATATGACCGGAGGTTTTGGTTTTGCCCTGCTACATCCGGGTAAAACAGCTCGAAAATTAGAAGCCCGTTTTCGCTCCATAAATATGAAGCACCACATATATGACGAAGAAACAGCTATAACCGCCTCGCCCTTTGGAGAGGAATTTTGGGATAAGTCCATTGCTCCTTATTTTGCAGGAATAACCATGATAGTAGGCCTGTTGATTTTACTGACCGGACTTCTTAATTTCTTCCATTTTCTTATGGGAACTTTTTTGAATCGTAACCGTGAATACGGGATACGCAAAGTTATGGGCAGTGGAAACCAGCAACTTTTTTACCAACTCTTTGTCCAGTCTGTCATCATTGCATTCATCGCTTTCTTGTTTACGTTCTGCTTGATTGAAATAATCAGTCCCTATTTGAATTTCAATTTATTTAATTACGTTCTTATCATTGAAAAGAACCTCTTGTTTATACAGACCGCAGAGTATATGGTATTCATCTTATTTTTATGTATGATATTATGCTTTATAACTGTATTGCGCATACATTACACACCCATCCAGACAGAGATTCATGGCAGTGAGATAAAACGTCATAAACATGGAATGCGGAATATTCTGCTAGGCATCCAATTTTTTATATGCTGGGTTTTTGTCGCATTTACCGTAGCTCTTTATATGCAAGCGGAGAAAACAGAATCTACCCTATTCAACACATTGACTGAAAAAGAAAAAGCCAATATACTAAGTTTCTCCATAGATTATATGTTTATGAAGAATGAAGAGAAACTGGCTTTAATAGAACGTATATCCAAATTTTCCGGTGTACAAGACAAATTATTGGCAGACATCAGTTATCTGAAAGGTATATCAGGTACTGGGATGCAAATGGAAAAAGGTAACCCGGAAAGCAGTTTTGAAGTAAATGTCATGAATGTTTCCACTAACTTCTTCCAATTCATGAACATACCTTTACTATCGGGACACACATTAAAAGCCAAAGAGGATTTGGTAGTAGACAAAACATGGGCGGAACGCCAGAAAAAAGATCTGTTAGGAACTATTTTATACAATTACTCGGAAAGCTATACCATTTGCGGTGTATGTGACGATTTTATCGCCGATGTATATAATCAAAGTCCTGGATTTGTATTCTTACCCAGCGACTTCAATTATTATGTAGGTCATTGCTATCTGAAATGCGAGCCGGGGAAAACGGCTGATATAAAAAAAATGATAGAAAAGACATTGAAAGAAACACTCCCGGAAAGTATTCATCCTCATGTCACTACATTGCAGGAAGATATATATGAAGCACAAGCAATAGAAAATAAATTGAAAGGGATTATTCTGTTCTTTTCTATCGTCAGCCTGCTCATTACTTTGTTGGGAGTTTATTCGACCATCACATTGGATACGGAACGCAGACAAAAGGAAGTAGCTATCCGGAAGGTAAATGGAGCAGGATTGAAACAGATTATTTTATTGTTTGCCCGCCTTTATATAAAACTGCTGACTGTTTCCGCAATTATTGCATTTCCATTAATTTATATAGTCATACAAATATGGAAAAAAGCATATATTGTATTCTTTAATGACGGTATCATATATTGGGCAGGAATTTTCATCGGAATAACATTTATTACGGCCCTCACGGTATTATTCCGTATTCTGGGAATTGCACGAATTAACCCTGCAAAAGTAATCAAGAACGAATAACTTTATAAAATATAAGATTATGATCAAAACAGTAAACTTACAGAAAATCTTCAAAACAGAAGAAGTCGAAACATGGGCATTGAACAATGTCAATCTAGAAATCAAAGCAGGCGAATTTGTAGCCATCATGGGACCATCCGGTTGTGGAAAGTCCACCCTGCTGAATATCCTCGGCCTTTTGGACAATCCCACGGAAGGCACTTACGAACTGAACGGAACAGACGTTTCCAAATTTACCGAAGCACAACGCACCAATTTACGTAAAGGGGTCATCGGATTCGTGTTCCAGAGCTTTAACCTGATTGATGAATTGAATGTATTCGAAAATATCGAGTTACCCTTATTGTATATGGGGATTCCGGCGGCAGAACGCAAACGCCGGGTAGAAGATGCCATGAACCGTATGGCTATTGCCCATCGGGTAAAACATTTCCCACAACAACTATCCGGCGGACAGCAACAACGTGTTGCAATAGCCCGTGCTGTAGTAGCAAATCCGAAACTGATTCTAGCAGATGAGCCTACCGGTAATCTGGATTCCAAAAACGGTAAGGAAGTAATGGAACTTCTGACCGAACTGAATAAAGAAGGAACAACAATTGTTATGGTTACCCACTCCCAACACGATTCCGGCTATGCAGGGAGAACCATTAATTTGTTTGACGGGCAGGTGGTGAATGAAATAAAAATATAAGTCAATTTATTATAGAGGTGGTTTAACCACCTCTATAATAACAAAAGGATATTATAACAATGAACGTCTTCTTAAACATCAAACTTATTGCCCGCAACTGGTGGCGAAACAAACTTTTTTTTCTGATTTCGCTATTCAGTCTTACAGCTGGATTAGGATGCACCAATCTGCTTATGACTTTTTTTATCCATGAATATAATGTGGAAAAATATAATACCGACCGTAACCTCATTTATCTATTACGTCAAGACTCTCCAATGGAAGAAGGTATTAAAGTAGCCTACTCTACCTCAGACGCAGCCACACAGATAAAAGAAAAATATGCTGAAATTACAGATATTCTGCGTGTAAACGGAATGTCTGGTAATCTTTGCAAATATAATGGAACAGATATCAAACAGTTTCTTTTTATCAGTGCCGACTCTACTTTAAATCAATTTTTTCCTTATACAACTTCAGAAGGCAGCCTGGAAGAAGTCCTCACGACTCCGGACAAAGTTGCTGTAAACAAAAGATTTGCCCACCAACTTTTCGGAAATCATTCCGGTATTGGAGAAATCTTGGAAATAATCAATAAAGAAGGACAAAGTAAAAGTTATAAAGTAGCAGCTATATTAGAAGATCGTCCACAATCTTTTCTGCATTTTGATTTGCTGACAGGACTATCCGACAAATCATGGGGAGGTCCTGTATTATTGAAACTACAACCAGGTGCATCTCCCTTAGCTTTACAGGAAAAAATTAAAAAAGACAAGATTCCAGCATTAGTACCGGATTCACGATATTATATTGATCCGATAAAAGAACTATACTTTAATACAGGAAAAGACAGCAAGCAGCAACAGTTGGCTTTTTTCCAACATTGTGATGTATTATTACTATATATCAGTCTGATTTCGGCCCTGCTTGTGCTTATCATCGCTTGTTTCAACTATACAAATCTGACTCTCTCACGTACCCTGCAGCAACTTAAAATGATACATATAGAAAAGCTGATGGGAGCAAAATCAAAAGAAATCCGCAGTCAGTTATTTCTTGATGCAGCACTTACCGTTTTATTTGCATTCCTGTTATCATTATTGCTTATTAATGACATGCTGCCGTGGTTTAACAACCTGTTGTCTACCCGTCTTTCCTTCTCTTTCTTTTTCAGCCGGCAAGTTCTACCTTTACTTTTATCCTTCATTTTCCTCATGGCTGTCATTCCTGGTCTGTATATCAGCCATAAACTCTCTCAACAGACTTTGAGCAAGTATCGGCAAGCTTATACAGGAAAGAAAAAGCAACAATTTATATGGTTGCTTGTTACCATCCAGTTTATATTTTCAATCGGGTTAGTGTATGCAACCACTCTTGCACAAAAACAAATGGATTTAATCAAATCCCGTGCATACCATTACGAAAATACAATAGAAATAGGGAGTGGCACCCTTCCTCTGTTTCCGCTCTATCAGGAACTGAAACAAATGGATGGAATAGAGTCTATAAGTCTTTCCATGAGTTCTGTACTTTACTGTTGGCTTCGTGAACTTCCTATCCGACAAACAGACGGTAGTATCCAACATAATTCTATAGCACACATCCCTACCGACACAACTTTCTTCCAAACCATGCATATCCGGCAAATTGCCGGAGTATCTCCCTCCCAAGCCTGTCGGGAATATACTCATCCGGCTTTTATCAATGAAAAGCTTGCGCGTCTGCTGAACATAGATGTTTCCCACATAGGTCATAAACTAAATGAATTTGATGAATTCTCGGATTCATTAAGTACTATTGCAGGTATTTTCAAGAACTTCCCATTAAACTCCCTGGAAGAGGAAATCGGTGGTCAACAAATATCTATTGGAACAGAACAAGATTTAATTCAGAAAGGAACATTCATACAAATAAAACTCATTCCTGAATATTATAAAGAAACATTGGTATCTATTGAAAAATTATGGAAGGAAATGAATGGTGACAGAGGTTTCAAATATGTAGATATGCATAAAGAATTTATGTTGCGTAATAACAAAGTAATTATACTCTCCCGAATCCTTATCAGCTACTCATTTATTGCATTGGCCCTGACCTGTTTTGGCCTGTTCGGTATTTCATGGTACGCTGTACGTCATCGTACCCGTGAAATTGCAATCCGTAAAGTGCACGGTGCTTCCAATTGGGAAATAGTATGGTTACTAAACCGTTCGTTTCTATGGCAAATACTAGTAGCATACATCATCGCTATTCCGATAACGTGGTTATTAATGCAACATTGGCTGGAGCAATTTGCTTATCGAATTTCAGCCACACAATGGAATTTCCTGACCCCTGTTCTTATTGTATTGGTAATTACAACCATTACGATAACAATACATAGTTATCTCAGTGCACGCACTAATCCGGTAAACAGCCTGAAAGCTGAATAGCAAACGTCTATGTATATGTTCTCTTTTGCTGAAAAAGAACCAAGCTTACAGAAATCACAACAAGGATTATGCCCAAAGCACTGTATGTAGTAAAGAGTTCTTTGAATACAAATACCCCTACCAGGACTGCCGTAAGAGGTTCCAATGCACCCAATAAGGAAGTCAACGTCGGTCCTGCCAATTTTACAGCCTTCACCAACGTAATATTAGAGATCGCAGTTGCAGGAAGTGCCAGTCCTCCGATATAGAGCCAAGTGATTACATTGGTTTCCAAACGGACCCCCTCATCATAGAAAAGTCCTCCCAGCAAAAAGAACAAGGCTCCCAGCCCCATCACATAACAAGTTAATACCGTAGAATTAACTTCCACTGCTCTGGTTTTTCTTATACCTATTATATAACCGGCATAAGAGAAAACCGATATGCAGGCCGCTATCAATCCCATCATTCTATTTCCACCATTATATTCTATATTTCCGGAAGATAATAAAGATGCTCCTACTAATGATAAAACGATAGCAGCGAAAGTCACAATAGACTTTTTTTCTCTAAAGAAAACAGCCATTGTTACTGCAACAGCCAGCGGATACATAAAATGGATGATAGAAGCAACACCACTTGCAATATTCTGATAAGCTATGACAAGACTGAACGAAGTAAGCGCACGCAGCAAGCTCAGTCCGAAAATTGTTTTAAAATCTTTATACCCTATGTGAAAATCACATTTGGTAAGAAAAGCAAAAACAAGCAAGACAACTGTAGCAACTCCCCAACGATAAGTCAGCACTTCGAAAGAAGAATATCCAATAGCCAACAAGCTTATGGAAAAAAACGGTGCCAATCCGAAAGTCGCAGAAGACACTGCTGCATATAAAATACCTTTTATCCGATTCATGTCCTTTTCAAGTAAAGCGGATACAAAGATAGACAATAATACATAATAAAAAAACAGGTTGCCTTTGTAAAGGCAACCTGTGATATCTTACTTTATGATTTCCAACTTCTTAAAGCATTTGGTCAGTTTATCCACAGCATAGTCAACTTGTTCCTTTGTATGAGTAGCCATCAAAGCAACACGCACCAAAGTATCTTGTGGTGCACAAGCCGGTGGAATAACAGGATTAATAAATATACCCTCGTCAAATGCCAGTTTAGTCACTTCGAATGTCTTATCCGTATCACGAACATAAAGTGGAATAATCGGACTTTCAGTATCACCGATTTCAAAACCGGCCTGACGGAAACAATCCAAAGCATAATTTGTAATCTTCCACAAATTCTCACGACGTTCGGGCTCACTCTTGAGGATATGAAGTGCAGCACGTGCAGCAGCTGTTGCAGCAGGAGTATTACTTGCAGAGAATATATATGAACGTGAGTTGTGACGCAACCAGTTGATTGTATCTTTATCCGCAGCAACAAAACCACCGATAGAAGCCAGTGACTTTGAGAATGTACCCATAATAACATCTACCTGATCTGTCAGTCCGAAGTGATCACAGACACCTCGCCCGTCACGACCGAACACACCCAAGCCGTGTGCTTCATCCACCATGATACTTGCATTGTATTTGTCTTTCAAACGAACAATCTCAGGCAAGTTAGCCAAATCACCTTCCATAGAGAAAACCCCGTCCACCACAATCAGTTTCACAGATTCCGGTTTACACTTCTGAAGTTCTTTCTCAAGGGCTTCCATATCATTGTGCTTGTATTTCAACTGGGTGGAGAAAGAAAGGCGACGTCCGTCTACGATGGAAGCATGGTCACGGTCATCACAGATAATGTAGTCATTGCGGTCTGTCAGGCAAGATACCACACCCTCATTTACAGTAAAACCGGTAGAATAAACCAATGCATCATCTTTCCCTACGAATTCCGCCAATTCCTTTTCTAACTGAACGTGCAGGTCAAGCGTACCATTCAAGAAGCGTGAACCTGCACAACCTGTACCATATTTACGGGTTGCAGCAACAGCTGCTTCAATAATCCGTTCATCGTAGGTTAACCCCATATATGAGTTGGAGCCAAACATCAGCACCTTTTTACCATCCATGATAACCTCTGTATCCTGATGGCTGTCTATCTCACGAAAATAAGGGTAAACGCCTCTTTCCATGTATAGTTGAGGCAATCTGAATTTACTTAACTTGTCTTGTAATAATCCCATATCCTATTGTATATGTAAGCCTCGTCGGCCTACTTTAAAATAATGTATATAAACTCACTAATACATTCTGTTTTCAAGGTGTTCCCGTCAAAACAGGTTGCAAAGATAGTAAATTCTACAACCGATTGTACTTTTTTTCAAAAAAAATATTTAGGGGCATCAAAACTTTTAGGATTTAGGGCAGTTATAAACAAAATGTATTACTTTTGCGTTTAATAAAGAGCTAAACTACCAAAGTAAAAGTATGACCACGAAAAAGAAAATTGTATTTGTCGTTAATCCTATCTCGGGGACACAGGGGAAAAGAGCCATATTAAAATGGATTGACGAACGTATAAACCGTACACTCTATGATTATACGATTGTCAAAACACAATATGCCGGCCATGCTGAAAAGATTGCGGCTACAGCTGCCAAAGAGAAAGTAGATATAGTAGTGGCTATTGGAGGAGATGGAACTATAAACGAAATAGGACGTGCGTTGATACATACGGATACGGCATTAGGCATTATACCTTGCGGATCGGGAAACGGACTGGCACGGCATTTACAAATTCCTTTGGAACCCAAGGCTGCTATTGACATTATAAACGAAAGTTCTGTTGCCTGTATTGATTACGGAAAAATAAACAATATACCCTTTTTCTGCACATGCGGAGTAGGTTTTGACGCGTTTGTCAGCTTAAAGTTTGCTGATTCAGGTAAACGCGGACTACTAACCTATCTGGAAAATACCTTGCATGAAAGTCTGAGTTACAAACCTGAAACTTATGAAATAGAAAATGAAGAAGGAACGGTAAAATACAAAGCTTTCCTGATAGCCTGCGGCAATGCCTCCCAATATGGGAACAACGCATATATTGCTCCACAGGCCTCGTTAACCGATGGGTTGATGGATGTCACAATATTAGAGCCGTTCACAGTGCTGGATGTTCCTTCTTTATCTTTTCAACTTTTCAACAAAACCATAGACCAAAACAGCCGGATCAAGACATTCCGTACTAAAAAGATTAAAATACATCGTTCAAAACCCGGAGTTATGCATTATGACGGAGATCCGATCATGGGAGGAAAAGATATTGAGGTAGAATTGATTCCACACGGACTCAACATCATTGTTTCTGATAAAAAAAAAGAGAACGAACCTTTTAGTCTCTTACAGCAAATATCCGAAATATTCAGTGGCATGAAACCTAAAGCTGAAACTTTTGCTTTCCGGCACAGCCATTTATTTGAACTTAACAAAAGTTTATTGCGTCGTCTATCCAAAAAACAATAAAAAATATCTTTTTTCTGAACATCAGTAAAGACTCTGCAAATAAAAACAGTTTCTTTATGATGTTCAGAATAATCCGCTCTCTACATGTTCAGATAGAATTCTTTAGTCAAGGCTATATATTCTTCACTATACACATGACGTGATAATTCGATGGTCAAATCGTCTGTAACACACTTATCCACAGAGAATTTGAAAGCAAGCAGCACCCGTTTGGGCTCCGATCCAGGTTTTGTATGAATGAAAGTCTGATGTGAGAGATGTAATCCGTAACGAGTGGCAGCCATCAAAAAAGATTCTTTACCATCAGCAGGAATAATCACAGAAAAAACGCCTTCGGGATGAAGCAAACGGGCTACAGATCCTGCTAATTTGTCAAAATCAAGAAAATCTGTATGTCGGGCGATATTACGCTGTTTCCCAGGGCATTTCAATGAATCGGTAAAATAAGGAGGATTGGAAACAATGACATCAAAGAGTGTTTCCGATGTAAAATGACAAATATCCTGCAACTCCACTTCTATCCTATCCTGCCACGGAGATGCCGCCACATTTCCACGAGCCTGTTCCACAGCATCCGCATCTATATCAACCGCTCTTATCCGGGCATTGCACCGCTGTGCCATCATCAAAGAAATCAATCCGGTTCCAGTACCAATATCTAAAATATTACGGGCGGAAACCACATCGGCCCAAGCTCCCAATAAAACTCCGTCCGTACCAACCTTCATGGCACATCTATCATGATAAACAGTAAATTGCTTAAAAGAAAAATAAGGATTTGGCATACTATATTTATTAAATTAGCTGTCAAAAATAGGAAAATCCATTTAATTACTCCAATTATTAGGAAATATTTGATTTTTAAAACTCAATTAGTTCCCATGAATTTTCCTTATTCGACAAGGAATGATTAACTTTGTCCCCGTTTTGGGCATTGGGCTCAATTTAACACAAGAGGAATAAATTATGAAGAGGAATAAGAAAGAGGATATTTTGTTGAATACTGATAACGATGACATCTCTATGTTAGCTGAAATCCAAACGGATCCGGATGAAGTAACTGCTATGGAATTTAATAAAGAAATACCTGTTATGCCTTTACGCAACATGGTAATGTTTCCATCTGTAGTAATGCCTGTGACCATTGGACGCCCCAGCACATTGAAATTGATAAATGCTGCATACAAGAAAAAACTTCCCATAGCGGTAGTTTGTCAGATACAGGGAGATATGGACGATCCCGGTTTTAATGATGTGTACCATGTAGGAGTTATCGGGAAGATTCTCCGTGTATTCGAAATGCCAGGTGGAAATACCACAGTAATTATGCAGTCAAACGGGCCCAAAGTACATTTGGACAGTATCACCAAAACGTCTCCATATTTGAAAGGGATGGTGACTCCTATTCCGGAGGCAAATGACCAACTGGAAACGGACGAATTCAAAGCATTGATTGACACCTGCAAGGATTTGACGAGTAAGTTCATAGAGGCTTCCGAGAAGATGAGTCCGGATACGGTTTTTGCAATCAAGAACTTGGACAATCCGGAAATTTTGGTAAATTTCATTTGTGCAAACTTCCCTATTCCGGTAGAAGAAAAGATAAAATTGCTAAAAGCTGGCGATTTGCAAAGCCGCCTGTATATGCTGGTCAAGATCTTAAATCGTGAAGTACAATTGGCTGATATCAAACAAAGCATTCAAATGCGTACACGCGAAGATATTGACCGTCAGCAACGCGAATATTTCTTGCAGCAACAAATTAAAAACATACAGGATGAACTGGGTGCCGGACAGGAAGATGAAATAGATGAACTCCGCCAAAAAGGAAAAACCAAGAAATGGAGTCCGGAAATGGCAGAACTCTTTGAAAAAGAAGTTTCCAAATTGGAAAGGACAAATTCCCAATCACCGGATTTCAATGTGCAACTTACCTATTTGCAAACCCTGTTAGGATTACCTTGGAATGTCTTTACCACTGACAACCTGAATATAAGTAATGCCGAAAAGACATTGAACAAAG
This sequence comes from Phocaeicola sp. RTP21359st1_B8_RTP21360_211022, assembly GCF_040911965.1. Classification (NCBI taxonomy): domain Bacteria; kingdom Pseudomonadati; phylum Bacteroidota; class Bacteroidia; order Bacteroidales; family Bacteroidaceae; genus Phocaeicola; species Phocaeicola sp. RTP21359st1_B8_RTP21360_211022. The sequence goes on along the minus strand of NZ_JBDFXP010000040.1, from coordinate 22,185 downwards.
ACCACTACGGACTAGAGAAAGTAAAGGAGCGTATCCTTGAACATTTAGCAGTGCTGAAACTAAAAGGTGATATGAAATCACCCATCATCTGCCTTTATGGTCCTCCGGGAGTCGGTAAAACTTCTTTAGGACGTTCCATAGCGGCATCATTGAAACGTAAATATGTACGTATGTCATTGGGTGGTGTGCATGACGAAGCCGAGATCCGTGGCCATCGTAAAACTTATATCGGTGCCATGCCGGGCCGTATCATCAAAAGTTTGATAAAAGCCGAGTCCTCTAATCCGGTTATCATTTTGGACGAAATAGACAAACTGGGCAGTGACCACCGCGGAGATCCCAGTTCCGCTATGCTGGAAGTGCTTGATCCCGAACAGAACAACACTTTCCACGATAACTATTTGGATGTAGATTACGACTTGTCTAAAGTAATGTTCATCGCTACGGCAAACAATTTGAGCACCATCCCTCCTGCTCTGCTGGACCGTATGGAGTTGATAGAGGTCAGCGGATATATCACAGAAGAAAAAGTAGAAATAGCCCGCCGGCATCTTGTTCCCAAAGAACTGGAAGCCAACGGCATTAAAAAAGAATATGTGAAGTTCTCTAAAGCTGCCTTGGAATGTATTGTAGAAAATTATACTCGTGAAAGCGGGGTGCGCGAACTTGAGAAGAAGATAAACAAGGTAATGCGTAAAATAGCGTTGGAATTTGCACGTGACGGCTATGAAGTGATGCATGAAATAAAACCTGCCGATGTACGCAAATATCTGGGCACGCCAGAATATAGCCGCGACAAATACCAAGGAAATGAATACGCCGGTGTTGTCACAGGGCTGGCGTGGACAGCTGTCGGAGGTGAAATTTTGTTTGTAGAAACCAGTTTAAGCAAAGGAAAAGGCGGTAAACTGACATTGACCGGGAACTTGGGTGACGTAATGAAAGAGTCGGCCATGCTGGCTTTGGAATATCTCAAGGCACATACCAAACTGCTGAATTTACAGGAAGATATCTTTGACAATTGGAATATCCACATCCATGTACCTGAAGGAGCCATCCCTAAAGATGGTCCGTCAGCCGGTATCACCATGGTGACTTCATTGGCATCCGCCCTCACCCAGCGTAAAGTGAAAGCAAATCTGGCAATGACAGGCGAGATCACATTACGTGGAAAAGTCCTGCCCGTAGGCGGTATCAAAGAAAAGATCCTAGCCGCTAAACGCGCCGGAATCAAAGACATCATTTTATGTGAGGAAAACCGCAAGAACATTGAAGAAATTCAGCCGATGTATCTAGAAGGACTGACATTCCATTATGTCACGGATATTAAGGAAGTATTGGCTTTGGCTCTCACCAATGAAAAAGTAAACGATGCCATTGATTTTAATATTACCAATCAAAAAACAGAAGAAAAGAAATAAATATGACTTTTGACTTACAATATACAGACCCCAAATCGAATGCCCGTGCCGGATTGATAACAACTGACCACGGGCAAATAGAAACCCCCATCTTTATGCCTGTAGGCACATTGGGAACGGTGAAGGGCGTGCATTTACATGAGTTGAAAGAGGACATTAAAGCACAGATAATCCTGGGCAACACTTACCACCTGTATTTACGACCGGGACTGGATATAATAGAACGTGCCGGAGGTCTGCATAAATTCAACGGCTTTGACCGTCCTATGCTGACTGACAGTGGTGGTTTTCAGGTATTCTCCTTATCAGGTATCCGCAAAATGAGAGAAGAAGGTGTGGAATTTCGCTCACATATAGACGGTTCGAAACACCTGTTCACTCCTGAACGGGTGATGGACATAGAACGGACTATCGGTGCAGATATCATGATGGCTTTTGACGAATGTACTCCGGGAACCGCAGATTATGAATACGCAAAAAAATCAATGCAGCTTACCCATCGTTGGCTGGACCGTTGCATAAAGCATTTCAACGAAACCGATCCCAAATATGGTTATCAACAGTCATTATTTCCCATAGTACAAGGCTGTGTCTATCCCGACTTACGCAAACAATCAGCGGAATATATTGCCTCCAAGGGAGCTGACGGAAATGCCATCGGTGGCCTGGCCGTAGGTGAGCCAACCGAGAAAATGTACGAAATGATAGAGGTTGTCAATGAAATCTTACCCAAAGACAAGCCCCGCTATCTGATGGGAGTCGGTACACCGGTAAATATACTGGAGGGTATAGAACGCGGTGTAGATATGTTTGATTGTGTAATGCCGACCCGGAACGGACGCAATGGAATGTTATTCACTAAAAACGGCATAATGAACATGCGCAACAAGAAATGGGAGGATGATTATTCTCCTATCGAGGCCGAAGGAGCATCGTATGTAGATACCATGTACAGCCGTGCTTACTTGCGCCATCTGTTCCACGCACAAGAACTGCTGGCCATGCAAATCGCTTCTATCCACAACTTGGCATTCTATCTGTGGCTAGCAGGCGAGGCCCGTAAACACATCATTGCAGGAGATTTCTCTACGTGGAAACCAATGATGGTAAAACGCTTATCTACAAGATTATAAATTACTAGAAATGAAGAATTGGTTCAAGACAAACACAGATTCATCCCCAAAGGATAAAAAATGGTGGAAGCCGAATATCAGTTGGCTGAAACTGGATAAATGGGTGAAAAGACTGGACATATATATCATTAAGAAGTTTCTGGGAACCTACTTTTTCGCTATTGCATTGATTATCTCCATTGCAGTAGTATTTGATGTGAACGAAAATATAGACAGGTTCATCAATAACAAAGCTCCGCTGAAAGCGATTGTATTTGATTATTACATGAACTTCATCCCCTACTTCTCCAATCTGTTCAGCCCCTTGTTTGTCTTTATCGCTGTTATCTTCTTTACTTCCAAGCTGGCAGAAAACTCGGAAATCATTGCCATGTTCTCCACCGGAATGAGTTTTAAACGAATGATGCGGCCCTATATGATTTCGGCCGCAATCATTTCCGTTGTTACTTTCGGACTGGGAGCATACGTCATACCTAAGGGAAATGTAACCCGTTTGGATTTTGAGGACCGTTATAAGAAAAAAAAGAAACAGGAATATGTGCGGAATGTGCAACTGGAAGTAGACAGCGGGGTCATTGCCTACATAGAACGTTATGAAAATTATAATAAAACGGGATACCGTTTCTCTTTAGACAAGTTTGATGACAAGAAACTGGTTGCCCACCTTACTGCCCGAAGTGTCACTTATGATACAGCATCTGTACACAAATGGACAATCAAGAACTATATGATACGTGAGATGGAAGGTATGCGTGAGAAAATCACTCGGGGTGACCGTTTGGATACGATCATTAAAATGGAGCCTCAAGATTTTCTGATTATGAAAGGGCAGCAACAAACCATGACAAGCCCTGAACTGAAAGAATATATAGACAAGCAGAAAAGACGTGGGTTCGCCAACATAAAGGAATTTGAAATTGAATATTACCAACGTATAGCCATGTCCTTTGCCGCTTTTATCTTGACAACCATTGGTGTTTCCTTATCATCCAGAAAAATGAAAGGAGGAATGGGACTGCATTTAGGAGTAGGGTTAGCACTTAGTTTTTCATACATTTTGTTCCAAACAGTGTCAGCAACCTTTGCTGTCAACGGAAACACCCCTCCTATTATAGCGGTATGGATTCCTAATATACTTTACACATTTATTGCTATCTATTTATACAGAAAAGCTCCTAAATAATCATAGGAGCTTTTCTAGTTTTTGACGCCAATCCTCGCCGTTCTCCGGTTGCATCGTAATAAAGCCCAGTTCTTTACCAATAACAATATTGGCCGCACCGTCATCTACAAATATTGTTTCAGCCGGATTCAGTTTACTATCTTTGATCATATAGTTAAAGATGCCAGGATCCGGCTTGGTGGAACCGGCTTCGTAGGAAGTATAAATCTTGTCAACATAAGCGTCCAATGGCTTTCCCGCAGAAGTAAATGCATTGCTCCTCGCCCATCCCATCACATAAGGATTGGTGTTGCTCAATATATATACCTTGTACTTCTTACGAAGCTCATTCAGGTAATCCAATTTATATTGCGGCACGTCCGTAACAAATCCTTTCCACCCATTTTCCACGTCTTGATAAGTCAATTCTTTCCCGCAGATTTTACTCAACTCACAGCGAAAAGTCTCAGCATCTATGTTTCCATTTTCTACTTCCTGAAAAATCCCCTGCTGGTGGTATTTCCCTAATAAACTGTCCGCTTCCCTCACTCCTATCCGCTCAAATGCCTTTACAGCCTGTTCACGATCAAGGCCAATGACAACCCCGCCGAAATCAAACACAATATTCTTAATCTGTTTCATAATCTTTTTATTTATCCGCTGTAAAGGTAGGCATTTGATTGTGAATGGTAAATGATGTAAGTCAATAAAATACCATATAGCAAAAAAAACCGCAGATTCCATTGAGAATCCACGGTAATTATTTTTGTTGTATTTTTCTTCCTTTCGGAAATGTTCTCTCAATTCAAATAAGAAGAGAGTTCGGATACGGTGACATCCTTGGCAACGATAACACCATTTTCATCTAACAAAAAGTTCTTAAAGCCTCTTTTCAAGCGATAAGTCTGATATAGATCCGATGAAACACCAGCCAATTCCACAAAACAATTAGAAGTTGAAATCTGGTCTTTTTTAATGGTCTCGTTAAATATCGACTTGTATTCATCAAATGAAACGGAAACCATTTCTACATTGTCGGCCTGCGCGACGGCATGATTCAAAGTAGCATTCTGCATCCTTGACAAAGCATCATAGCTGGCCCAAAAACTTAGCAGTACATATTTACCTCTTAAATCCTTCAAGTCAATCAACTGCTTTTCGCCACAGATAGTAAATGTAGGAGCCTTGTCTCCTATGGTCAAGCCTTCTGTCGGCGTGTTTTTCCCTACAAAAGAGAATGAAATCAAGGAACTAATAATTAATACAACAAAAATCCACTTTACATTTTTAATCATGTAATTCGATCTTAGTTAATACTATCCGAGACTGCCCTTAAACAGTGATTTCCACCCGGAACATTATCTTTAGTACTGATAATCAATACCATTTAAATTGGAAATCTGCGGCAAAGGTAAGGAGTTTTGAAATTAACTCCAAGATTTTTTCTCAAAAAATATGTTATATAGCATAAAATCGTCCTTTTCATCGAGAAAAAAGAATGCAGAAAATATAGCTGATAAGGATTTATTTACGTACTTTTGCAATCTGTAAATAGCAACCACAAAGTATGAATAATAATACTGAACTTATTTTAATCAGAATTACCGGTCTTGACCGGCCGGGATTAACCGCTTCCATTACGGAAATTTTGTCAAAATATGATGTTACCATTTTGGATATTGGCCAGGCCGATATTCATAGCACCCTGTCATTAGGCATTTTATTCAAAAGCCAGGAAAAAGATTCAGGGAATATCATGAAAGAGTTGCTATTTAAAGCTTCCGCATTAGGCATCAATATCCGTTTCTATCCCGTTACTGTGGAAGAATATGAGGAATGGGTAAACATGCAAGGCAAGAACCGGTACATCCTGACTTTACTGGGACGCAAGCTGACAGCCAAACAAATCGCGGCAGTCACAGGAATATTGGCGGAACAAGGTTTGAATATTGATGCTATCAAACGTCTTACAGGGCGTATTCCATTGGATGAACGAAAAGCGAATGTACGGGCTTGTATCGAATTCTCCGTCCGTGGCACCCCCCGCCAAAGGGAAGAGATGCAACAGGCGTTAATGAAACTGAGCAGTGACCTGGAAATGGACTTTTCTTTCCAGCTGGACAATATGTACCGGCGTATGCGACGCTTGATTTGTTTTGATATGGATTCCACATTGATACAGACAGAGTGTATAGATGAATTAGCCGAACGCGCCGGTGTGGGTGACCAAGTACGAGAAATCACAGAACGCGCCATGCGTGGAGAAATTGATTTCATAGAAAGCTTCACAGAACGGGTGGCTTTGCTGAAAGGACTGGATGAAAGCGTAATGAAAGAAATCGCAGAAAACCTTCCCATCACCGAAGGTGTGGAACGTCTGATGTTCGTGTTGAAAAGATATGGTTACAAAATAGCCATCCTATCCGGTGGATTCACCTATTTCGGCAATTATCTGAAAGATAAATTCGGCATAGATTACGTATATGCCAATGAACTGGAAATAGTAAATGGCAAATTAACCGGAAGATATCTGGGAGATGTAGTTGACGGAAAACGTAAAGCCGAACTGCTGAAACTGATCGCTCAAGTAGAACGTGTGGACATAGCACAAACTATTGCTGTAGGAGACGGAGCGAATGACTTGCCCATGTTGTCCGAAGCCGGTTTGGGTATAGCATTCCATGCAAAACCCAAAGTAGTGGCTAACGCACAACAGTCCATTAATACGATCGGATTGGACGGCGTCCTCTATTTCCTGGGCTTCAAGGACTCTTACCTGGAAGAACGCGGCAAACTCTAAAGAAAGAAGTAACTATATATATGAAATTTTCAGAACTAAATTTAGAAGAAGGGGTGCTTCAGGCATTAGATGCCATGAGATTTGAAGAATGCACTCCTGTACAAGAACATACCATACCGGTCATTCTTGAAGGAAAAGATTTGATCGGAGTGGCACAGACCGGAACCGGCAAGACTGCCGCATACCTTTTGCCCGTTCTTAATCAATTAAGCAAAGGCGGATATCCGGAAGATGCCATCAATTGTGTGATCATGTCACCCACACGCGAATTAGCGCAACAGATAGACCAGCAAATGGAAGGTTTCTCTTATTTTCTACCGGCATCCAGCGTGGCTGTTTACGGAGGAAACGATGGTGTGCGCTTCGAGCAAGAAAAGAAAGGTTTAACTTTGGGGGCCGATGTAGTCATTGCTACTCCGGGACGTCTGATAAGTCATCTCAGCCTAGGTTACGTAGACTTGTCTAAAGTTTCTTTCTTTATTCTTGATGAAGCGGACCGTATGCTGGATATGGGATTCTCGGATGACATTATGCAAATAGTGAAATATCTGCCGAAAGAACGTCAGACCATCATGTTCTCGGCCACTATGCCGGCTAAAATACAACAATTGGCAAAAACGATCTTAAACAATCCGGTAGAAATAAAATTAGCGGTTTCAAAACCTGCGGAAAAGATTATCCAAACGGCTTATATCTGTTATGAACGCCAGAAATTGGGAATTATTCAATCCCTTTTCCAGGATCAAACACCCGAACGTGTCATTATCTTTGCCTCTTCCAAATTGAAAGTAAAGGAGGTGACACAAGCATTCAAGCGGATGAAACTGAACGTAGGTGAAATGCACTCAGACTTGGAGCAGTCCCAACGGGAACAGATTATGCGTGAATTTAAAAGTGGCAGAATCAATATTCTGATTGCTACCGATATTGTTTCGCGAGGAATAGACATTGACGATATTCGTTTGGTAATCAACTACGATGTTCCACATGACAGCGAGGATTATGTACACCGCATCGGCCGTACAGCTCGTGCCAACCATGATGGTTGCGCCATTACTTTTGTCAGTGAGAAAGAGCAGACCCAATTCAAAGCTATTGAAAATTTCCTGGGTAGGAACATCTATAAAATCCCGGTTCCCGAGGAATTGGGAGAAGCGCCCGAATACAACCCGCGAAGTGGCGCCGGTCGTAGCAATCACAAAGGTGGCGGCTCCAGAAAACAAGGCAATTATAAGGGGAAAAAGAACGGTACGGGCAAGCCCAATGCCAATAATAGAAGAAACACCCCAAAAGAATAGACGGAAGAGATGATATCTAAAAACCATTGGAGGAAGACGGACTTGTTTTCCTCCAATTTTATTTTATGGAGAGGGTCACTTCATGGCTCATCTGCAAAATAGATGCGAGGCAATCACAAACATCCATTATATGTATTGCTTGTAGGATATATAATCTTTCACCTGTAACATTACTAACCTTACACCCCACACATTAGTAACGTATGGGGTGACACGTTACTAACCTTCCGGCATGTACGTTACTAACCTCTCAAACGTCCTGTTCTTTTCAGAAAAGAACAAGGTCTTTAAAAAAAAGAACAGGACGTTTTCATTGAAAGAACAAGAGCTTTTTAAAATTTGACCTGTTGTTTTTTCCATAACGGCATCTACATGCCGAAACGCCTTATTTTTCCTTCAGATCTTTCAGCCATTCCGCAAACGCCCTGCCCATCGGCATTCCGGCTGAAGGATATGCATTGTGAAATGTTTCAGCCGAAAAATATCCTTCAGGAAAACCAATTCCCCAAGAATCGGAAGAATACCAATCCGGCTGAAGGATTCCAATCTCCGGCTGAAGAATTCCCAAGTCCAATCCTTCAGCCGGAATACCGATGGGCAGGGCATTTGCGAGCAGGCTGAAGCTTTTGAAGGATTTTTCAGGATATTCTCTATAGAGCATGATAGTGACCAAATAGTAATCGCGAAATAAAAAAATGACATAGCCACGACTACCTTACCAACTCGAATGCAAGTCCTCCATCCTTGCCGGCAGTGATATTGACCATATAACAAGACGCGCCGTCAGGTATGCACACCGTGGCCTGATAATGATACCCTTTCGAATCGACACCCATAAAATCCATATCCGACAATATAGCCCATTGCAAGAAATCATCCGGAACCACCCCCTTGAACATCTGCTTGGTGATATCTTTGGCATAAAGACTCTTCCTGCCTTCATACACGCAAATGTGTATGATATTGTCATAATATACATTATCCACCCCAAGTCCTTCCTCCGAAACTCCCGGACGCATTACTTTAATCTTTGACGGGTTAATGTACACATATCCGCGATAACGGACATTATCGTATGTCACCACCGAATCTTTCTTAATAACTTCGTTATAAACAGGGATTTCCCGAGTATGGATAAATGCCAGAAAATCATTCTCCGCATCAGACTTATGCAGGCGTATCACATCTCCCACAGCCGAATGAAACCAAAAAATATGCTCCCCCTGCTTCTCAATCTTATAACCATTAGTCCGTGCACCATACGTAATCAACGAATCGCCTATAATTTTAAAAGCAACGGGAGCCGTAGCGGCATCTGCATAAAACAGGGTATCGCCTTTCACCCTCAGTAATGCCGTTTCCGTATTATCGTCCAACCATATACCTTCCAACAAAGATTTTGCCTCCTTGTTTTCTTCCAGAGCGGATGCTTTTTGTTGCGGAGTTCCACAAGAAGACAGCGCAACAGCCAACATTATTATCGAAAAACGTTTGTACATGGTTATTCTCTCTATTTTTTTATTTATCGACCGATGCAATGATAAACAAACCCCATTTCCTGTAGTTCGTCACCATCATAAATATTTCGTCCGTCAAGCACTACAGGCTGCTTCATCGCCTTCTTGATTACTCCCCAGGTAGGAAGACGGAACTCTTTCCACTCGGTTACCAGAATCAACGCATCCGCATCAAGAGCCGCATCATACATATCGTGCGCATAATAAACCGACTCTCCTATCCGGCGGCGGGACTCATCCATAGCAGCAGGATCGTATGCGCGGACATTGCAACCCGACTGTTTCAATTTCTCAATAAGTACCAAAGCCGGAGCCTCACGCATATCGTCCGTACCGGGCTTGAATGCAAGTCCCCACAAAGCCACTGTTTTGCCTTTCAAATCTCCATTGAATACTTTTACCAGTTTCTCGAACAAAATGCCTTTCTGATTCTCGTTCACATCTTCCACCGCTTTCAACACCTGCATGGAATAACCATTCTGCTCGGCAGTCTTAATCAACGCCTTCACATCTTTCGGGAAACAAGATCCACCATAACCGCATCCCGGATACAAGAACTTACGCCCGATACGACTGTCGGAACCTATTCCGTCACGTACCATATTTACATCAGCTCCCACCAGTTCGCACAAGTTGGCAATATCGTTCATAAAGCTGATACGGGTGGCCAACATGGAGTTTGCCGCATACTTGGTCATCTCGGCAGAAGGAATATCCATGAAGATAACGCGGAAGTTAACCAGCATGAAAGGTTTATAAAGCTTGGTCATCAGTTTTTTAGCCCTTTCCGACTCTACGCCCACTACCACACGGTCCGGACTCATAAAGTCATCGATAGCATTACCTTCTTTCAAGAATTCCGGATTAGAAGCCACATCGAAATCTATCGACTCCCCTCTTTTCTCCAATTCCTCCCGGATAGCCGCTTTTACTTTCCGGGCCGTACCCACGGGCACCGTACTCTTGGTCACGACCAAGGTGTATTTCTTCATATTAGCACCAATCGTCTTGGCAACTTCAAGCACATAACGCAAATCGGCACTTCCGTCTTCATCGGGAGGAGTGCCCACAGCACTGAACACAATATCCACATTGTCCAGACAACTCTCTAAAGAGGTGGTGAAATGAAGACGTCCAGCCTTTACATTACGCAAGACCATATCTTCCAATCCCGGTTCATAAATAGGAATAATACCCTGTTGCAGATTAGCAATCTTATCCGCATTTACATCTACACAAGTTACGTCTACGCCAGTTTCGGCAAAACATGTTCCGGTAACAAGTCCTACATACCCGGTTCCTACAATCGCTATATTCATTTTATTTAATTCGTTAGTCTAACTTTTTCGCTGCAAAATTACAATAAATTATGAGTGAGTTGTTATTTTCTTCCATAAAAGTTGCGCTGAAACGGAATAAAAATGCTAATTTTGCGATATGATTGAATTGGCTAGACATATAGAAATTCTGTTACTGGAAAATGACTGTGTGATTATTCCAGACTTTGGCGGTTTTATAGCGCACTATCAACCGGCACGGTATATCAAGGAAGAAAATCTTTATCTTCCCCCTGTACGTACTATTGGTTTCAATCCCCAATTGACTATAAACGATGGTTTATTAGTTCAATCGTATATGCAAGCCCATCACACCGATTTTCCTGATGCCACACGCATGATAGAAGAAGAGGTAGCCGGATTGAAAGAACAACTATACCAAAATGGATGTACAGAAATGCATGGCATAGGGGTCTTACATTATAATATTCATAGCACATACGAGTTCCATCCCAATGAGGACGGTGCATTATCACCTACCCTATACGGGCTTAGTTCGTTTTCCATCAACAGATTAGAATATCTTACTTCAACAACATCTGCAGCAACCAGAGAATTACTTCCCCGACAAGAAAAAAGGAAGAGAACTGTACGTTTCAAACGTCAGTGGATAGGAAATGCAGTAGCTGTGGCTATAGCTGTAGTCTTATTTTTCTTCTTGTCTGTTCCGGTAGAGAACACATATGTGGACAAAGGTAATTATGCTTCTTTAGGTACGGATGGTCTGTTTGACGCCATTCGTTCCCAATCTTTGGCAACGACCTTGGTAACCGTTCCTTCCAGACCGCAGCAACCCAAGAAGACGAATATCAAAAATAATCAAAACACGTTGAAACCTGTAACTGTAAAAGTAGAAAAGGTAGGAAAAGCACAAGAAGCAGTGCCCAAGAATACTGTTGCAGCAAAATTGAACAGCACAGAACAGCCAGTTGCCAAGCCTGTTACTGTAAGTAAACCTGCCCTTGAGAAGAAAGAAACAGCAACACCTTCGAGCAGTAAAAAAAATAAGTATTATATCATCGTATCCAGTTTACCGACAGCCAATGACGCACAGCAAGTACTTAATGAGTACAAGCAAAAAGGATACAAGGAGGTAACAATCATAGAAGGTAACGGACGTTATCGCCTGTCTTTGTGCAACTTTGCAGATAAAGCCGCTGCTTATAAAAAATTAAATGAACTGAAACAAAATGATGCATTCAAGAATGCATGGATATTGAGTTCCAAATAAACAAGATTATTTTTTATGAAAAGAGTTTTGTGTCCCAAATGTGACAACTATATAACTTTTGATGAAACCAAATATACAGAAGGCCAGTCGTTGGTCTTTGTATGCGACCATTGTAAAAAACAATTCAGTATCCGTATCGGAAAATCCAAACTGAAAGCAACCCGTAAAGAAGAAATATTGGACGAACAAGCCAATAAAGAGGATTTTGGAAGTATCGTGGTAGTAGAAAATGTATTCGGATACAAACAAGTATTACCCCTGATGGAAGGTGACAACCTGATAGGACGCAGAAGCAAAGGCACTGAAGTGGACATTCCCATCGAAACATCAGATCCGAGCATGGACAGAAGGCATTGTATCATTAATGTGAAACGCAACAAACAAGGGGAAGTCATTTATACCCTGCGTGATAATGACAGCATTACAGGAACATTTCTGATGAACGAGATTTTGGGGAACAAGGACCGGATACGGATCGAGGAAGGCGCTATCATCACATTAGGTGCGACTACGTTGATTCTGCGTGCCACCGAGAAGTAAGACAATGAGACGTATTATCTTAATCACAGGAGGCCAACGTTCGGGAAAAAGTTCATACGCGGAGAAATTGGCATTAAGCTTATCACCCACTCCCGTTTATATAGCTACTTCCCGTATTTGGGATGAAGAATTCCGCCAACGCGTTATCAAACATCAAGAAAGGCGCGGACCGGAATGGACGAATATAGAAGAAGAAAAAGAACTGAGCCGCCATCAAGTAAAGGATAATGTAGTATTGATTGACTGTGTCACCTTATGGTGTACCAACTTTTTCTTTGATTTGGATGCGGATGTAGAGGCTGCATTGCAGGCTGTCAAACAGGAGTTTGATAATTTTATCCGGCAAGATGCCACTTTTATTTTCGTAACCAATGAAATAGGTTCCGGAGCAGTATCCGAAAACGCCATCCAACGCCGCTTTACAGATTTACAGGGCTGGATGAATCAATATATAGCTTCAAAAGCAGACCAAGTATATTTGATGGTATCGGGAATTCCTGTTCCTATAAAATAATAAATACAATGAAAAACTTTCATATTGAGTATCCCGATGAAGGTCTTCGGGAGGCATTGATAGACAAAATCAACAATTTGACAAAGCCCAAAGGTTCATTGGGCGTTCTGGAAGACCTTGCATTGCAAATCGGATTAATCCAACAAACCCTCTCCCCTACATTAAGCCATCCGCACAACGTACTTTTTGCAGCCGATCATGGTATAGTAGAAGAAGGGGTAAGCAAGTCTCCCAAAGAAATCACTTGGCAACAACTAAGTAATTTTTTACATGGAGGTGCCGGAGTTAATTTTTTATGCCGCCAACATGGTTTTAAGCTTGTATTAGTAGACTCAGGAGTCGATTACGATCTTCCTTACGAGAAAGGCATTATCAACTGTAGCGTAGGACGTGGCACGCACAGTTTTCTAAAAGGTCCTGCAATGAGTATGGAAGAAATGGAATTATGCCTGGAACGTGGAGCAAAGATAACGGATATGATTCATGCTGACGGCTGCAATGTGGTCAGTTTTGGCGAAATGGGTATTGGCAACACCTCCCCTTCCTCTGTCTGGATGCATTTGCTGACAGGTATTTCATTAGAGCAATGTGTAGGTGCGGGAAGCGGACTGGATTCAGAAGGCATCCGCCATAAATACAATGTATTGAAACAATCGGTTGACCATTATGCCGGTGACGGTTCTGCAAAAGATATCATCGCCTGGTTCGGAGGATATGAAATGGTTATGGCAATAGGCGGCATGCTCCGGGCGGCAGAATTAAGAATGATTATTCTGGTAGACGGCTTCATCATGACCAACTGCATACTGGCCGCCTCAAAACTTCATCCGGAAGTTTTGTCGTATGCCATATTCGGACATCAGGGAGATGAAACCGGTCATAAACTAGTATTGGACGCCATGAAAGTACGCCCTTTATTAAATTTAGGTCTGCGCTTGGGAGAAGGAACAGGAGCGATATGCGCTTATCCCATCGTTGTTTCCTCTGTAAACATGATGAATGAGATGGACAATTTCGCCCATGCCTCCATCACTAAATATTTTTAACCATGAAACTGCTTGCCTCCCTCATTTTTTTCACACGCCTTCCGTTTTGGAAAATAGCTGACGTACCACCTGTTTACTTTAAACGAGTAGTGGACTACTGGCCCTTTGTTGGATGGCTGACAGGAGGTATCATGGCAGGCACTCTATGGATCACAGCAGAATTTCTGCCTGTACAAATAGCTGTGCTCATGGCGTTGGCTGCCCGGTTATTAGTAACAGGTGCTTTACACGAAGATGGATTGGCAGACTTCTGCGATGGCTTCGGGGGCGGTACATCACGTGACAAGATTCTGTCCATCATGAAGGATTCACATATCGGCACATACGGAGTGCTCGGATTATTATTCTATTATGGATTGATGTGGAATATACTCACCACACTTTCTGTACCCTTGGCATGTGCGGCCATATTAAGCGGAGATGCCTGGAGCAAGTTTTGTGCCGCACAAATCATCAACACGCTTCCATACGCCCGTAAAGAAGAAGAATCGAAAGCAAAAGTCATATATGACCGTATGAGCCCAGGTGTTTTATTATCCGCTTTTATGGCCGGAGCCCTACCTATGCTTTTATTACTGGATAAAGGATACTGGTGGGCAGCCATCGCTCCTGCTATGATGTTCATCCTTTTAATGTCACTCATGCGCAGACGCCTGCAAGGATATACCGGTGATTGTTGCGGAGCGACTTTCCTATTATGTGAGTTTTCTTTTTATCTGACTATAAACTTAATCTATACAAATCTATGGTAATATACTTCATGCGTCATACTGCTGTTGATGTTCCGCAAGGCGTTTGTTACGGACAGACGGATGTACCCTTAAAGCCGACTTTTGAAATGGAGGCAACTCAAACGGCAGCCCATTTACAAGGCTTATCTTTTGATAAGGTTTATACCAGCCCGTTAACCCGTTGTGTACGCCTGGCTACCTTTTGCGGCTACCCGGATGCAGAACGGGACGACCGCCTAAAGGAACTAAATTTCGGAGATTGGGAAATGCATCGGTTCGATGAAATTGCCGACGCTAATCTGGAAAGATGGTATGCAGATTATCTGCATGTAAAAGCGACCAATGGAGAGTCCTTTGAAGATCAATACCGGCGTGTTGCCGATTTTCTAGACGAACTTCGCCAAAAACCGTATGAACAAGTCGCGATCTTTGCTCATGGCGGCATTTTACTGAACGCACAGATTTATGCAGGTATCATTAAACCCGAAGAGGCGTTTGGCGCACTCACTCCTTATGGAGGAATTGTCAAGATAGAGTTATCATGATGTAAGAACATATCGCTTATTTATTTGTTCTATTCATAAAGACAAATAAATATGCTTACTCATTTCTTGGATTTATTAGCAGCTGTTATAAGTGTGACAAGCCTTTTGATTGTCACATACGGAGCGTTGATAGGTATCATCTCTTTTTTGAAGAATGAAATACGACGTTTTACCGGAGGGTATTCCATTACCAATATACGAAAATTAAGAGCTACATTCGGAACTTATCTGCTTCTTGGCTTAGAATTTCTGATAGCTTCGGATATTTTGAAAACAGTATTGGAGCCCACTTTGAATGAATTGGCCCTATTGGGAGGTATTGTTGTTTTAAGAACCATCCTATCCGTATTCCTCAATAAAGAGATAAAAGAATTGGAAAGTGAAGAAAAATAAAAAAGCACTGAAAAACTAATCATTTATACATATTGGCTTTTTAAGTTGCACACACATTGCATACTTTCATATTTTTGTCGATGAAAGAAACATCTTGATTTACTTACTAAATAATAGAAGAATATCATTTATTGTTTTCAAGGTTCTCTCCGATTTGTTGGAGCAGTCTAAAAGCTCCAGCCATCTTATAGTTACCCAAACATTGTTTAGCCTGCATGATGCAACTTTCAACAGTAAGTTTCAAATTTGGTGTGAAAGCGAATTTATTTATCTGCATTTCCTTAGGAAGTTCATTGGCATGATTATTGAGCCATACGATCATTTCATTTAATTTCTCTTCGGAATAAGATTTCTTTTTCACCATGATACATAAATTCATGTCAACTGTGTACAAAAATAAAAGAACATATAATTCACGCGCTATCTTTTAACAAAAATATTGTTGAAATAAAACCGCTCCCACTTATCACAAGCCGGAACGGTTCAGATTAGTTACGTTTTGACAATCTACTTTATTCTTCAAGAACAAAACAATGACGAATTTGTTCAAAAGGATTTGCCTATTTCTAAAAATATTTTTTGTCACATTATTGCGTATTACAATAGATCCCCAAAACAAGGAGTAATTTTTGTTATGAGATTGGCTTCTACCCCACAATACAAGGCAAAAATACATAAAATTCTATTTTCTTCAGTTGATTGTGTAATCCAATTGGGAAATTGTATTTAAACAAATACCCCGACTCATCACGAGCCGGGGCAGTCCAATTTATAAATTTAAAGTCTTATGATGAAGATTGTCTGTTGCGCCAATGTTTTACTATCAGCACAACGACAAACAAAACAGTTACACAAACACAGGTAAAGTCTTTTTGTTTAAGCAAAGTGGATTCTTTTTTATCCTTTATGATTCTGACCGTTTTTCCTCATGGATATCGGAAGTGGTTTCCTTGTCGGCTTTCACCTCCGTACAGTCTTTGGTTGTAGTTTCCTTCTTTCTATTCTTGCTGAAATCACCTTCTACGTGACCGTCAGCCAGTAACAAAACTTTCCTGGTCGGGCTGTCAGACGGTTTTCTTGTACCATAAATCCGAAAATTAATCACGTAGTTGCCATTGGTTGCAATCAGTTCATTCAAAGAGATGATAGAGCCATATACGATGTTGACCGACTTACGAGTGCTGTCCTTTCTACACTCTTGGCAGTACACTGGACTATACGCTTTTCCAACCAGTCAACCTGCTTCCGCTCGTTCTCATTCTCCACCGAATCGGCAGACGCATTCTCCTTCCGTGCGTTTTGCGGTTTACACAGAATATGAATCCCAGCGGACAGCTTCCAATCCCTTAAAGCCCCAGTTATAGCCAACCAGTCATTTAATTCCATTCTGCCTATTGTTTATCTGATTGATTATAAAATACACACTTAAAAATCCTATCCGCTTGCACCATCGCTGCCAAAACACTAAAATCCATTGTCACGATATGTCAATAAAAAAGACTCTGCAAAATAAGAATAAAAAACGATTTACCAAAGAAGAATATAAATATATTGAATCGGTCTGGAATGTAAAAAATTATATTACAGGCCAGCATCATTTTTTAGTTAATTTTGCACCAATTATTTAATAAATATCTGATAACATTAGTTTAAAAAGCGTTATGTTCGTCTTGTAAATCGGGATATATGGATTCTCCAAATGAGAAGGGATAGTATGATTTTTCTTACATCATAAAGTAAATCTGACGGCATCACACCTCATATCGGCGAGAACGGTAATTGGTGGATAGGTATGACTGATACAAAAATAAAGGCGCAAGGAGCCAAAGGGGACGATGCCATTGCCCCCCAAGTTCAAATCAACGCCACGACAAATGAATGGGAAATCTCAACGGATGGCGGCAAAAACTGGAAATCGACAGGGATTAAGGCGACCGGGGAGAAAGGCGACAGAGGTGATGCGGTATTTGCGGAAAACGGAGTGGACTACACAAGTGATCCTGATAATGTCATATTCACTCTGGCTGACGGAAAGACCAAGCTGACCGTACCACGTACCAAAATATTATCTGTCAAGTTCAAGGATGGTTGCGATATTTTCTCGGTAACTTCCGTTAGTAATACAATTGATATTGAATTTATTGGTTTGACAACAGAAAATTATAAGGCTTTGGTTGCGGAATTGAGAAGCGAGGACGGTACTACAGATATAGAGATTGTGCCCCGTGCTGAAAATAAGGATGTGGAAATTAAGGAACCTGTATTTACGGATGGGAAATGTACCGGAACGACAGTCAAAATCAACAAGAAAGGAATAAGTGGAGAAAAGGCCGTTCTGAAAGTGACTCTTATAGATAACAACGGGCAGGAAATTTCAGTTTCCCGTATCGTGAAATTCTTTGGTGCGGGTGCTCTTGATGAAGCCGCCCAGAACGGAGGTAGCTTTATATTGTCTGATGACATTATTCTGGAGAAACCGGTTGAGGTGGCAAAAGGGAAGGAACTTGTATTGGATCTAAACGGTAAAACCATCTCTAATTTCTGAACGGATAAGCATCCGCGTGCATATATCCCTGGTTGATTACCTCATTGACCAAGATACGGAGCTGTTTCATGTGCTTGGCTATCGTATTGTCCGCATTGCCCTTTTCCCTTAAGTATTGCTCAAAATCACGAAGGAATGTATAGGTAATATCCTTGAAGTCCAATCCGGAACGGAAGTCATTCAAGACCGCCAGTGTAGAGTGCAGGTTGTCCTTGGTGGACTGCTTCTTGTCCGAATTGTCAATGGCTGATTTGGCGAAAGTGGAGAAGCTGATATTCACGGCACTTTTCTTCTTGACAGCATCCTTCAGCAGTGAGAGTGTGGCAGGTATTCCGCGCTTCCAATACCCCAATTCTATGCCTTGCAGATACAGGATGTATTCATAGAGCATTGCGTTGAGTTCGTTAGATTGGTGGTGGTTAATGACTTGTGCCCCCTCACGGCTCCAGCACTCCGGTTTGAGGTAAACATTGGTCTTCAGGTAGATTTTCCTTTGGTTCAAATAGGCTTCAACCTATACAAGAGCCGTGCCCTGCCTGTTAAGTGTGTTCTGGCGGTTATATACAAGACGGTATCTGATTTTATCCATTTTTCCGCAAAGGTGCGAAAAGATTAATGGAAGAAAGGTATCAATGTGGAACATTTCCACATCATCCCACACTATATGAGGATTTTTTCCATTTCACATATAATTAGTAAAATATTAACCAACTGATAATCAGATTAGTTATTCTTTTGGCATAAAAATTGTCCTATCATTATCGTAAAACAATAACCATTAAAAATATAAGATTATGAAAAAATCTTTTGTTGCAGTAGCATTGGTAATAGGATTAGGAACAACAGTGGCATTTGCCGAAAATTTGACCTCAGGTGTTGAAACAGTCATGGCAGTAAATGACTTCACCCCTATTGAAGTGAAAGACCTTCCGGCAGCGGTAACGGAAGCAATCGCCAAAAATTTTGCGGAATCAACCGTCAAGGAAGCGGCGGTGGAAGCGGCAGAGGATGGCAGCAAGACCTATCAGGTTGTTCTGACAGACAAGGAAGGAACTGAAAGTACGGTGTTCTTCAATGAAAAAGGTGAAATACTGAAATAATATATTTTGCGTCTCTTTGAATAAAGAATAGCCTCTACCTTTACAAGCAGAGGCTATTCTTATAACAAAAAGATACATAAAAAGACGGGATTCACCAATCCTGCCTTTTTCAATACAAACTGCTTTACTTATCAAGATGCCTTACAACATCCCAGTTTAATGAATCTAAAAATAAAAACACATTCAGTTATTTGTGATAGCAAAGCTATAACAAATATTTTAAAGAAAAATCTTATGCATAAAAAATGCACAGAATAAACTATATATAGACCAACATACAACACATTTAAAACAATATTGTAATACAGGGTCATTGACACAAACATTCTGAAAGAACAAAAGAAAGACGCATGACTGATAGCCAATCCGAAAGAGTATGTTATTGAGGTTGTCAAAAAAAACTAAAAGAAATTTAGTTAAAGTCCTATTACTGAAAACAACGTAACAGATTATTCCTTAAATTTGCTTATATATAAACTTTAAATATAATGACACATGAAAACGATTGCAATTCTAATTACTTTACTTTTAATAATTAATATAAACATTTATCAAGGTAATTCAACTGAAGTTTTAGCAAGTAACGAAAGCGGTATCTTTCAATATTAGGATCTAGAGAAGAAAAAATGTCTTAGCAATGGACATAAAAGTATATCGTTTCATTAACTCTCATGCAATGACTCAGATTATTTTTTTATCAAAAACCTTTTGTAATGATTTTATAAAATACATTTTTAATAATATTAATTCTAACCATGAAAAGTATTTCCATTTTACGCCTAACCGCAATCCTTTTGTGCAGCATGCACCTATTGGGATCCGCCTCACTTCAAGCCCAAATGAACAAATGGGTAAACTATAGCCCGGATTTGACCACCGTACTGAAAAATCCTGCCATGGGATGGATGATGTACGAAGAAGGCTGATCTTTTCAGGGAACACGCCACAATAAAAGCAACATCTATACTCCCGAAGTTTTTTGGAAACAGATGGAAGAATGCAAAGCAGCTGATTATTCCAATATTCTGTACATCAGAATGCTGTGGAAAGATTTGGAACCCGAGGAGGGCAAATATGCATGGATTTACAATGAACGGTATAAATGGTATATACAAAAAGCCAAAGACAAAGGGCTTAAACTGGCCTTCAGGGTGTTCTTTCATGGTGTAGACGGAGTACCGTCCTATGTGTACGAAGCCGGAGCCACAGAAAGCCCAATAGACGATGAAGGCAAAACCCAGCCTTATTATGATAATCCAGTATTCCTTGAAAAGCTGGACAAGTTCATAGAGGCTTTTGCAAAGGAATATGACAATCCGGATGAGGTAGATTATATTGATGCATATGGATTGGGAAGATGGGGAGAAGGACATGGACTGGTACTCGAAAAGCAAGATAATCTGGAAAGCGTTATCCGACAGATAACCGAATCGTATGCAAGACACTTCAAAAAAGTGCTTACGGTAATGAATCTTTCGCAGAGCGACTACAGGTTTTCCAAGCCGCTAGTATATGACAAGCTGGGGTTTCTTCCTCGCAGGGATGGTATAGGCAGTTTTTGGTTTTCTAATGAAGAACGTGCGATGGTGCATGACGAACTTTTCCCAAAAAGAGCTCTTATTGGTGAGGGATGCTGGTGGTTTAACGCACAAGATGGTGATAACTCAAAATACAAGCATTTCCAAGGAGACAAACGTTTTGCCATGAACGATTTCAAAGAAGCTTTTACCGTTTCTGTGACTGATGCTTTGGACAGCCATTGTAACACGCTGGATTTGCGTATGCCTTTACAGTGCAAATTCTGGATAGAAGAGCTGCCGGACCAAGTTCAGCGTTTTATAACTTTAGGCGGTTATCGTCTTTATCCGGACTATATAAAGGTGGAGCAAGACCACAAAACGTTGACTTTGTTTCATTCATGGAAAAACTATGGTGTGGGTGTATTGCCTAATAATCATCCCAATTGGAATTATAAATATCAGGTTAGTTTTGTTTTGATGAATGAAAAAAAGGAAATTGTATTTCTTTATACAGAACCGGAAGCAGAACCTTCCGAATGGTTGAAGGGAATATCATACAATTATTTGAGTCGGTTTAATATTCCGGCAGAATTGCAGGGAAAGTATACCTTATGTGTCGGCTTGACTGACAAGACAAAAAATAACGAAGCGGCTATTGATCTGGCTGTGTCTGGGAATTTAAAAATAGGGAAATGGATATTTGTGGTTGAACTGGAGTTGTAATGTGTGTACTTGGCATTTTTGCACCAATTAATAAAGAAGCTTCTGACTGATTATCAAAAAATAAGGACTTTCTCTATATCTGTACCCAGTAAATCCAATATGTTTAGGGATATTCTTTCAATAGTACAAAATTATACAACCTATTCAAGTTAAATTATTGCTAATCAGTTAGTTTTTGTATCTTTGGATATCCCTCAAAAAAGAAAATTAAGAATATAAATTAGTGGAAAATAAAAGTGCAATTCTGATTATTGATGGATTGCACTTTTTATTACTTTTCTAAAGACATTGTTTCTTCACATATAATTTGAGATTATGAAAATAACGTTTTCATATTTCTCCTGTCTTTTCATTATCGGATGTACACATCAATCCAACCAAGGAAAATCGTTATAGAAAGCAGCAATGCAGATGCAATTCGTGTAAGTGCCGATACTTTAGCGTATGAATATACTGCATGGGCCTTTATAAACAAATCTGTTCCCATATTTCTCATTAGCCATATACTGCTCAATCAATTTACATAATGATGTTCAAACCACCTGTATTCATGGGTCAATGTAAAAAGCTGAGGGGTAAATTTATAAATTGTTATCTTTGTTTCCAAATTCATAGCTTATGGAGTTAAA